>NZ_JBFTHK010000008.1:0-62408 GCF_056394205.1 Arthrobacter sp. 10T413_2
CGTGGAAGATTTTCTCGGCGAAGTCCTGTAGGAACATGACGGCGTCCAGGTCCTGCCAGAGGAAGTGCGAGGGGTCGAAGTTCAATCCGAAGTTCTCCCGGTGCCCGATGGCCTCGAGGGTCCGCTTGGCGGTCCAGTAGTCGTAGGCAATTTCGGACGGGTGGACCTCGAGGGCGAAGCGGACCCCTTCCTCGTCGAAAACGTCGAGGATTGGGTTCCAGCGGTCGGCGAAGTCCTGGTACCCGCGTTCGATCATGGCGTCCGACGCGGGCGGGAACATGGCGACGCATTTCCAGATCGAGGATCCGGTGAAGCCGGTGACGGTCTTCACGCCCAGCCTGGCGGCCGCCCGAGCCGTGGTCTTCATGGCCTCGGCGGCGCGGGTGCGGACCCCCTCGGGGTCGCCGTCGCCCCACACCGGGGCGGGAAGAATGCCCTCGTGGCGTTCATCGATCGGGTCGTCGCAGACGGCCTGACCGGTGAGGTGGTTGGCGATCGCATGGACTGTGAGGCGGTGCTTGTCCAGGATGTCGAGCCGGTTCTGGAGGTAGGCGTCGTCCTCGACGACGCGCTGCGGGTCCAGATGGTCGCCCCAGCAGGCGATCTCCAGGCCATCGAAGCCCCACTCGCCGGCGAGCCGCGCCACTTCTTCAAAGGGCAGGTCGGCCCACTGGCCGGTGAAGAGGGTGATGGGTCGTGTCATGGTGTTTCCTCCCAGACGTTGTGCYAGTGGCTGTTGGCTCCGGCGCTGGTTTCGACGGCGGCGAGGACTTTTTGGACCTGGAGGGCGTCGGCGAAGGACGGTGCGGGGGGCCGGTTGCCGGCGATGGCGTGGATGAGGTCGACCACCTGGTGGGTGAAGAGGTGCTCGTAGCCMAGGCCGTGGCCGGTGGGCCACCAGTTCCCGGTGTAGGGGTGTTCGGGTTCGGTGACGAGGATCTTGCGGAAGCCCGCGTCCGGGCCGTCGGCGGCGTCGTAGAAGGACAGGGCGTTCATGTCCTCGAAGTCGAAGGCCAGCGAGCCCAGGGTGCCGTTGAGTTCGATGCGCATCGCGTTTTTCMGGCCGAGGGCGAACCGGGTGGCTTCGAACACGCCGATCGGCCCGGTTCCGGTTCCGTTGTTGGAGGCGGTGTCGTCCCCGTTGCCGGCGAAGCGGGCGGTGAAGATGGCGGCGTCGTCGACGGTCACGGGCCCGCGGACCGCGTCGGCACCGGTGGCGCCGTGGCCGCCCAGGCCCACGAGGTCCCCGGCGAGGGGGCGTTCGGTGACAAAGGTCTCCAGCAGGGCCGAGACCCCGGTGATGCTTTGTCCGGTGATCCACTGGGCGGTGTCGATGCTGTGGGCTCCGATGTCCCCGAGGGAGCCGGAGCCGGACTTGGCCTTGTCCAGCCGCCAGGTCAGGGGGGCATCGGCGTCGGAGAGCCAGTCTTGGAGGTACTGCGCCCGGACGTGCCGGATCCGGCCCAGCCGGCCCTCCTGCACCATCCGCCGGGCCAGGGCCAGGGCCGGGGTGCGGCGGTAGCTGAAGCCGCACATCGAGAACACGCCGCGGCCCGCCGCGGCGTCGGCCGCCTTGGCCATCCGTTCGGCTTCCGCGACGGAGTTCGCCAGCGGTTTTTCGCACAGGACATGCTTGCCGGCCTCGAGCGCGGCGATCGCGATCTCGGCGTGGGTGTCACCCGGGGTGCAGATGTCGATCAGGTCGATGTCGTCCCGTTCGATCAGCGCCCGCCAGTCCGTCTCGGCGGACGCCCAGCCCATCTTGTCCGCGGCGGCGCGCACCCCGGAGGCGTTCCGGCCCGTGATCGCGGTCAGTTCGGGGCGCAGCGGCAGGTCAAAGAACCGCGGCGCGCTCCGCCAGGCCTGGGAATGCGCGGCCCMCATGAACGCGTAGCCCACCATCCCCACACGCAGGCTCGTCGGGTCAGTCATCGGTAATCCTTTCAAAGAACGGGTGGAGATTGACGGCTCCCCGGCTCGGGGACCTGCCGCTATTTGCTGAAGCCGGCGGTGAGTCCGCTGAGGAGCTGGCGCCGGGCGATCACGTAGACCACCAGCAGCGGCAGCGTGGCGAGCACGACGGCGGCCAGCACGGCCGGGATGTTGACGCTGAACTCGCCCTGGAACGTCCACAGCGACAKCGGCAGCACCCGGGTCTCCGGGCTCTGCGTCAGGATCAGCGGGAACAGGAAGCCGTTCCACACTMCGAGCGCGTTGTAGATGCCCACCGTCACCACGGCGGGCCGGGTCATCGGCAGCGCCAGGCGCCACATCATGGCCCAGTCCGAGCAGCCGTCCAGCCGCATGGATTCGAAGAGCTCGTTGGGGACGTCCCGCATGAAGTTGGACAGGATCAGCACTGAGATCGGGATGGCGAAGGCGACCGACGGCAGGATCAGGGCCAGCAGGGTGTCGTACAGATGGGCGCGGGTGATCATCCAGTAGATGGGGATGATCGTGGCGTGCAGCGGGATGGCCAGGCCCAGCAGGAAGAGGTTGTTTGTCCAGCCCAGGAACCTGCTTTTGCCGCGGACGATCGCGTATGCAGCCATGAACGAGACCAGGAGGGCCGGTACGACGCTGCCCACTGTGACGATGAGGCTGTTGGCAAAGTATCTCGCGAAGTCGTTCTCCAGGACCAGCTTGTAGTTATCCAAGGTGGGTTCGGCGGGCGGCATCATCGGGTTGGACGTGAAGAAGCCTGCCTGGTTCTTCAGGCTCGTCACCACCACGTAGTAGACGGGGACAATGATGATGGCCAGCCAGAGCCAGCCGCCGAGGCCGCCAAGGACGTTCGGGCGGAACCGTCCGGATGCCTTGGTCCGCGGACGGGGGCTGGCGGCGGGGCGGACGGGTGTTKAGGACGGGACGGGAATCTGGGTCAGGGAAGCCATCAGGCACCTTCCAATTGGCTTGCATTGCGGTTCTTTCCGCCCAGTCTCTGCAGCAGCAGGGCGAGTGCCACGCCGATCACCACGAGGATGACCCCGAGGGCGCTCGCAGCGCCCATGTCATTGGCTTTGAACCCGGTGAGGTACATGTGCAGCGGGAGCAGCCGTGTGGCGTAGCCGGGGCCGCCGCCGGTGAGGACGAAGACGAGGTCAAAGTACGCGAGCGAGCCAACCACCATGAGCGTGGAGGACGTGATGATGGTGTATTTCAGCTGGGGCAGGGTGATGTTGAAGAACTGCTGGATCCTTCCGGCACCGTCGATTTGCGCCGCCTCGTACAGCGACCCGGGGATCTGGCGCACGCCGCCCTGGTAGATGAGCGTGTGGAACGGGACAAACTGCCAGGCGATCACGAAGACCACGACGAACAGCACCAGGTCCGAATTGCCGAGCCAGTCCTGCGACAAAGCCGGTATGCCGAGTCCGGCGCCCAGGCCGAAGTTGGGATCCAGGAGGGCTTTGAACGCGATGGCCACCGCGGCCGAGGACAGCAACAGCGGCACGAAGTAAAGGACAGCCAAAGCCGCGCGGTACTTCTGGCCCCCGGCGGTGAAGACCCCCAGCAGAAGGCTGATCGGGGCCTGGACGATGAACGAGAAGAACATGATCTTCGCCGTCACCAGCAGGGCGTTGCCGGTGACCGGGTCGGTCAGGACGGTGGTCCAGCTGGACAACCCGTCCAGCTTGATCTCGCCTAGGCCGTCCCACGACGTGAAGCTCAGGAACAGGACGCCGCCAAGCGGAATGATGGCAAACAACAAGAAGAAGGCAAGGGCCGGTGCGGCCAGCCACCCCGACGGGCCCCGCTGAAGGGCCCGCCGGGAGGAACCGGATRAGGTGGACACTGGATTACTTTCCGATCGTCGCGTTCATCGTGGCGACGAACTGCTCCGGGGTGATCTTCTTGAGGAAGATCTGGTCGAGGTTGGCCAGCATGGCGTMCCCCTGGGCCGGGCTGAGTGCCTGGTCCCAGGAGAGCGTGAAACTAGGGGCATTCTTGGCCATGCCATACACGTAGGTCAGGAAGTCCTTGTCCGGGGACGCGGCGAGCTTGCTCTCGATGCCCTTGACCACCGGCACGGCTCCGGAGTCGATGAGGCCTTGGATGTTGCTGTCCGAGAACATGCCGTCCTTCACGTACTCAAGGGCGGCTTTCTTCTGGCCGTCGGCGGCCTTCGAGGAGACGGACCAGAAGTTGGAGGGGTTGMCCACGACATTGGCCGGATCTCCCTTGCCGCCGGAGACCGCGGGGAAGGTGGTGAAGCCGAGCTTGCCGCTCTTGACGAAGTCGGCAGCGTCCTTCTTCATGCTCTGGTAGATCCAGCCGCCCTGCAGGATCATGGCCGACTTGCCGGTGTACAGCAGTGCCTGGTCGGCGTTGCTGTCCGCCGCGATGGACGAGAACCCGTTGACGAAGCCGCCGGCGTCCACGAGCTGCTGGATTTTGCTCAGTGCCTCGGTGACCGCGGGGTCGGACCACGCGTTGGGCTTGTTGGCAGCGATGTTGGCGAAGACCTCCGGGCCGCCGATGCGTTCCACGAGGTACTCGAGCCACATCAGGTCCGGCCACCGGGACTGGCCGCCGAGCGAGAACGGGGCAATGCCCGCGGCCTTGAACTTCGGCACCAGCGCCATGAGCTCGTCCCAGGTCTTGGGAGCCTCGGCACCCACCTTGGCGAAGACGTCCTTGTTGAAGTACAGCACCACAGGCTGCACGTTGTTGTTCGGCAGGGCGTAGGTTTTGCCGTCGATGACGCCGTTCTTCAGCACCGCCGGAAGGTAGCGGTCCTGAACGTCGGGGTTGTCCTTGAGGAACCCGGAGAGATCATCCACCTGCCCGGCATCCACGTAGGACTTCAGCACGCCGCCGCCCCAGCCGTAGATGAAGGTCGGGCCCTGACCGGCGCCGACGGCGGTGCGCACCTTGGTCTTGTAGGCGTCGTTCGCGAAGAAATCCAGTTTGATGGACGAATCCGGGTGGGCGGAGTTCCAGTCCGTGACGGACTTCTGCAGCACTGGCTGGTTGCCGCCTGTCAGCCCCCACATGGTGGCCGAGTCTGCACTTGCACCAGAACCTGCCGGGCCGCTGGAGCCGCAAGCGGCCAGGCTGATCGAAATTGCGACTGCGGAGCAAGCTATCGCGGCACTGCGAAACGTACGATATTTCATCTGGGATTCCATTCGTCTTCCGGGGTCTGCGCTGATGGCCCGGTTGTGAGTGGCGGCAGCCCAACCCTCCGCGAAGAAGGCTGCACTGCCGCTGCTGATGGGGGTAAAGCTATATTTCGAAAAGTTTCGTAAAAGTCTGCGACTTGTGAAACTAAACTAATGGTGACTGCAATCACAGTCAAGGGCGGATTCGGAAACTTCAGGTATTTCAGGCCCGGATACTTGACGCAAGGAACAAACCGGGCGAGACTTCTTCGTATCGAAATATTTCGAAAATACAGGAGCCATCGTGTCACTAGTGCAGGGTCCCGGCAGGCCAACTCTTGCCGCCGTCGCCCGGGAGGCCGGCGTTTCCTCCCCCACGGTCTCCAAGGTCATCAACGGGCGGGAGGACGTTGCGGAGAGTACCCGCACCAGGGTCCTGGCGGCGCTTGAACACCTGGGATACCGGTCACCGCAGCAGCGCAAACACGCCGAGGGCCGGCCTGGAATCGTGGAAGTAGTGTTCGACTCGCTGTACTCGGCGTACGCCGTCGAGGTCCTCAACGGCGTGCTGGAGCAGGCCGCCTCGGTGGACGTCCAGGTACTGATCGATGTGACCGGGCACCCGGCCGCCATGACGCTCAGCCCGGAGCGGCGGGCCCAGCGCATTGTGGACGAGGGCCGGCTCGGTCTGATTGTGGTGACGTCCGGCTTCAGTACGGCCCAGCTGAATGCTTTCCGCCGCCGGCACATTCCCGTGGTGGTGATCGATCCGCTCAACCCGCCGCCGTCGGAGGTTGTCAGTGTGGGTGCCACCAACTGGGCCGGCGGGAAGGCGGCCACGGAGCATCTGCTCGAACTGGGCCACCGGCGGATCGCGTACCTTGGCGGGCCGGAGTCGGCGGAATGCAACCAGGCCCGCCTGCACGGCTACATGGCGGCACTCATGGCCGAAGGAGTMCAGGTGCGGCCCGACTACGTCATGCTGGACAAGTTCCGTCCGGAACACGGAATCCGCGGCCTCAAGGCCCTCATGGCCCTCCCCGAGCCGCCGACTGCCATTTTTGCCGGGAGTGACAGCATCGGCCTCGGCGTCCTGGCCGAAGCCCGGAGGCACGGGATGCGGATCCCGGAGGACCTGAGCCTGGTGGGTTTCGACGGCACGTACCAGGCGGAGCAGTCCATCCCCGCCCTGACCACCGTGACCCAGCCGCTGCAGGAGATGGGCCGCGCCGCCCTGCGCGCCGTGCTCCGGCAKGCCAATGGCGAGGAGCTCGACTCGCAACGGGTCGAACTGGCCACGCATCTTGTGGTCCGGGAATCGACGGCCCCTCCCGCCGCCGGGGACCCGACGCCGGACGCGCGGCGGCCGTAGCCGCCGCGGCGGCTCAGTCGCCAGGGTCAATGTGGCGGCTCGCCCTCAGGTAGTTCTGCTGGATTTCCGGGTGGAAGTCCGGGTCCGGAGCGGCGTCCACCGCAACGAGCCAGGCCGGCCGAGTGCCGCTGCGGGCCCAGGCTGCCTGCACGGCAGCGCCCCGGGCCACGTACTCCCCCGGGCTCGGGACCACGACCGGCAGGTCGAAGACCTGGGCCGCGATGGCCTGCACCGCCGGGTTCTGCACGGCGCCGCCGATCAGGAGGAGGCGTGTTGCCGGGCTGCCCTGGGCGCGGAGGGCATCCAGGCCGCCGGAGAGTCCGCAGAGCATGCCTTCGATGGCGGCCCGGGCCAGGTTGTTCCGGGTGCTGGAGGCAATGCTGAGCCCGTGGATGCGGGCTTTGGCGTGCGGCAGGTTGGGGGTGCGCTCGCCTTCGAAGTACGGCACCAGCACCACGCCCCCGGCGCCGGGATCGGCGTCAAGGGCAAGGCGCGACAATTCATCGAAATCCACGCCCAGGATGCCGGCCACCGAGCTGAGCACGCGCGCGGCGTTCAGTGTGACGGCGATGGGCAGGTATTCTCCGCTGGCGTCCGCGAAGCCTGCCACCGTTCCGCTGGGGTCGGCAACGGCCCGCGACGCCACGGAGAACACCGTGCCGCTGGTGCCCACGGACACCACCACGTCCCCGGCTTCGGCACCCAGGCCCAGTGCGGCGGCCGCATTGTCCCCGGCACCGGCACCCAGGAGAATGCGGTGCCCGGGTCCGGCCGGGTTTGATCCCGACTGGCCGGGTCCTGCTTTCCCGGGTCCGGCCGGGTTTGATCCCGACTGGCCTGGCAGCTCAGCCGGGGATCCGAAGCAGTCGGGGTGGATCTCCCCGGCAGCCTCGCCGGGACCCAGAACGCGGGGCAGAATCACGGCCCCGAAGTCCCCCGTCCCGGCATTCCCGGTAGCTTCCCGGGCGTCCCGGMCGAAGGCGGCTTTGAACAGCTCAAGATCGTACTCACCGGCCGAGGGGCTCCAATAACCCGTTCCGCTGGCATCCGAGCGGTCCGTCGTGAGCTGGTCCAGGTCCGGKCCCAGCGGGCTGGACGCTGCCGGGCCGTAGCCGCGGAGCCGCCAGGTCAGCCAGTCATGGGGCAGCGCAACGGCCGCCACCCGGTCCGCCAGGTCCGGTTCGTGGGCCCGGACCCAGCGGATCTTCGTGATGGTGAAGGAGGCCACCGGGACCAGGCCGGTCCTGCGGGCAAAGTCGTCCGCCCCCACTTCGTCGGTGAGTGCGGCCGCGGCGGCCGCGGAACGGGTGTCGTTCCACAGTAGCGCCGGCCGCACCACATTGCCGGCGTGATCCAGCAGCACCATGCCGTGCTGCTGGCCCCCCACCGACAGCGCGCTGACGTCCGCCAGCCCGCCGGCGTCGTCGAACGCTTCCGACAAGGCCCGCCACCAGTGGTCCGGGTGGACCTCCGTTCCGTCCGGGTGACCGGCCCGGCCCTCGCGGACAAGCCTTCCGGTTTCCGCGTCCAGGACCACCACTTTGCAGCTCTGGGTGGAAGAGTCGACGCCGGCAACAAGGGTCATGGGAGCAGCCGTCACGGTATTAGCGKGCGCCGAGCAGGTGCTCGATGAAGAGCTGCTGCAGCTTCACGAAGCCGAAGCCCTTGCCTCCGAAGTAGGCGTCGGCGTCGAAGTCCTCGTAGGAAGCGCGGTCCGCGCKGAGCTGCTCGTACCCTTCGCCCGGGTTGAGCGTGGGTTCGTTGATCTCGGCAACGCGGGAGGCCTGCAGCGCGGCCTGGACCTCGGGGTCGGCGCGGAAGGCCTTGGCGCGTTCCTTGAGCAGCAGGTAGGTCTGCATGTTGGCGGCGGCGGAGTCCCACACGCCGTCGATGTCCTCGGTGCGGCTGGGCTTGTAGTCGAAGTGGCGCGGGCCGTCGTAGGCGGGGCCGCCGTCGGGGCCGCCGTTTTCGAGCAGGTCCACCAGGGAGAACGCGTTCTGCAGGTCGCCGTGGCCGAACACCAGGTCCTGGTCGAACTTGATGCTCCGCTGGCCGTTGAGGTCGATGTGGAAGAGCTTGCCCTGGTAGAGCGCCTGGGCAATGCCGTGGGTGAAGTTCAGGCCGGCCATCTGCTCGTGCCCGGTTTCGGGGTTGATACCCACCAATTCGGGGCGCTCAAGCGTTTCGATGAAGGCCAGGGCGTGGCCCAGGGTGGGCAGGAGGATGTCGCCGCGGGGTTCATTCGGCTTCGGTTCGATGGCGAAGCGGATGTTGTAGCCCTTGTCGGTGACGTAGTCGCCGAGCAGGTTCACGGCCTCGCGGTAGCGTTCCAGGGCGCCGCGGATGTCCTTGGCGGCGTCGTATTCACTGCCTTCGCGGCCGCCCCACATGACGAAGGTTTCGGCACCGAGCTCAGCGGCGAGGTCAATGTTGTCCAGGACCTTGCGCAGGGCGAAGCGCCGGACGCCGCKGTCGTTGCTCGTGAACCCGCCGTCCTTGAAAACGGGATGGCTGAACAGGTTGGTGGTGACCATCGGGACKATCATCCCGGTGGCCTTCAACGCCMCGGTCAGCCGGTCGATTTCGCRCTGGCGGTCAGCAGCGGAGCAGCCGAAGGGAAAGAGGTCGTTGTCGTGGAAGGTGATGCCGTAGGCGCCGAGGTCACTGAGCCTGTTGACGGCTTCGACCGTGTCCAGCGGCGGCCGGGTGGCGGAGCCGAACTGGTCCTGGGCCTCCCAGCCGACCGTCCAGAGGCCGAAGGAAAACTTGTCTTCACGGGTGGGCTGAATCGCCATTGAATGCTCCAGAGGTGTGTGCGGTTACTGAGAAGGGGTGGTTCCAACTAAATTGTTCTAGAGACAAACATATTATGGATTTTGGTGATGTCAACCACTTGACCGAGACATTGCCACGCCCATTGGGCCGCGCTCTAGTGGATTGGCCGCGTTGCTGTTATGTTGTGAAAAACAGCAAATAAGCGCCAAGCGGGACAAGAACCAGGGCAGCGAGGCCCCCCGAGTGAAGGATTCAACCGTGATTGATCAGATGGTGACCGAACGCAACTGGGCGGGGAACTACGGCTACCAGGCACCGCGGATCGCCCATCCTGCGAGCATGGCGGAACTGCAGGATCTGGTGGCCGGCACCGGGAAGGTCCGCGCGCTGGGGTCCCGCCATTCCTTCAACGACATTGCGGACACGGCCGGGACCCTGGTGGTGCTGGACCGGCTCGACGCCGGCATCAGCGTCGATCCGCAGAACATGACCGTCACCGTCAGCGGCGGCACGCGCTACGGGACGCTCGCGGCGGAGCTCCATCGCCAGGGCTTTGCCCTTCACAACCTCKCCTCGCTGCCGCACATCTCGGTGGCGGGCGCCGTCGCCACCGCCACGCATGGCTCCGGCGACGGCAACGGCAACCTTGCCACGGCCGTTTCGGAGCTTGAGCTGGTCACCGCCGACGGCACAGTCGTCACGGCCCGGCGCGGCGAYGCCGACTTTGACGGCATGGTGGTGGGCCTGGGCGCACTGGGCATCGTCAGCCGCCTGACCCTGGATATCGAACCCAGCTTCGAGATTGCCCAGAGTGTCTTTGAGGGCCTTGACTGGGAACAAGTCCTGGAGAGCTTCGACGACGTGACTTCAGCGGCCTACAGCGTGAGCCTGTTCACCGACTGGAGCGGGCCCACGGTGGGCCAGGCCTGGCTCAAGAACCGCACGGACCAAATGGGGATGCCCGCCGGATTATCGGAATTCTTCGACGGCACGCCCGCCACCCGGGCCCGGCACCCGCTGCCCGGCGTCTCCGGCAGCAACTGCACGCAGCAGCTCGGCGTTCCCGGGCCATGGTCGGACCGGCTCGCCCACTTCCGGATGGAATTCACCCCGAGCAAGGGTGACGAGCTCCAAAGCGAGTACCTGATCCCGCGCGAGCACGCCGTCGACGCCCTCCGCACGATGCGGAGCCTCTCGGAGCTCGTCACCCYCCTGCTCCTGGTCGGGGAAATCCGCACGATCGCAGCCGACCAGCTGTGGCTCAGCCCCAACTACGGCCGCGACGGAATCGGCCTGCACTTCACCTGGCACCAGGACGAGCCCGCCGTCACCGCGATCCTGCCTCGTCTGGAAGCGGAACTGTCCCCGTTCGGCGCCAGGCCGCACTGGGGCAAACTGTTCCACGGCAACGCCGCCGGCCTCGCACCGCTRTATCCCCGCTTTACCGACTTCACCGAACTGGCCGGCCGGCTGGATCCGGCCGGAAAATTCCGCAATGCGTTCCTGGACCGCACGGTATTCGGCCGCTGATAGTGTCACGATGATGCMTCCACGTACCCATGCCTCCGCCCCGGCGGGCGAGCCGGATCCGTCGCGCCGCAACAATTTGTCGCTGCTGACCTCCCTCGTCCATCACCACGGCGTCCTGAGCCGCGCCCAACTGACCCGGCACACGGGGCTGAACCGCTCCACGGTTGGGACATTGATCGGACAGCTCACCTCGCTGGGACTGGTCTATGAAGCGGCGCCCGCCGGGGAAGGCCAGGTGGGCAGGCCCAGTCCMGAGGTCCACCCCAGCCCGTCGATTGCGGCGCTGGCCGTCAATCCGGAAGTCGACGCCGTCACCATCGGCCTGGTCAGCCTCGGAGGGAAGGTCCAGAAGAAGATCCGCTTMGAAACGGAACGGATTCCGAGCGCCCGGGAGGCGGTGAATATCGCGGCGGCCGTCATCGCCGGGATGCGGTCCGAGCTCGATGCCTCCTACCGGATTACCGGCATTGGCATGGCCGTGCCCGGCCTCGTTAACCRCGACGACGGCGTCGTGCGGCACGCGCCGCACCTGGGCTGGCGCAATGAGCCGGTCGCCCGGATGCTGAGTGAGGCCACCGGCTACCCTTGCCAGGCCGCCAACGACGCCTCCCTGGGCGCGGAAGCCGAGCTGATTTTCGGCGCTGGCGCCGGTGTTGGTGTTGGTGCCGGTGTTGGTGCCGGTGTTGGTGCCCGGCCGGGCAATCTGATTTACCTCAACGGTGGTGCCAGCGGCATCGGCGGCGGGATCATCGCGGACGGGCAACTGCTCCGGGGGGCCTCCGGCTATGCCGGGGAACTCGGCCACACCTTTGTCCGCTCGGACGGCACCACCTGCCACTGCGGTGCCACGGGCTGCCTGGAAACCGAGGTCTCCCAGGGCCGGCTCCTCGAACTGGTCGGCTTGAGCAGCGGTGACACCGCCGACCTCGAAATAGCCCTCGGGAACAGCAACAGCGCCGAGCTCAGCGACGAAGTCGCACGCCAGCTGACCTATCTGGGCATAGCCCTGCGCAACGCTGTGAACATTTTCAACCCCGACGCAATCGTCCTTGACGGCTTCCTGGGAACGCTGCACGCGCTCGCCCCGGGGTCGCTGCAGGCAATGCTGCTGTCCCAGGCAATGGACGGCCCCGCCGGCCAGGCAAAAATCTACCGCGCAGCCCTCGGCTCTGATCTGATGATGATCGGAGCCGCGGAACTGGCCTTCACCCCATTCCTGGCCGATCCCGCCGGCTTCGGCGCAACCGCCGGCACCGTGCCCTCACCCACGTCACAGACAGGCTGACCGTGCAGAATCAGGCAGTACAGAATCAGGCAGTGCAACACCAGGCCGTACAGAACCAGCCGGGGCCGCACCAGACAATCTCACCGATGGGTGCGCACTTCGAACTGCAGGCCACGCTGGGAGGCCGCAGCCAAAAAGCCGTCGTGACGGAAATCGCCGCCAGCCTGCGTGCCCTGGAAATCGACGGCGTCGCCCTCGTGCAGGACTATCCCGCCCAGTCCGCTCCGCCGTCGTGCGCCGGCTGGGTCCTGGTGCCCTGGCCCAACCGGGTGGCCGACGGCAAGTGGACCTACGACGGCGTCCCGCAGCAACTGGAGATCACGGAACCGGGCAACGGCAACGMCCTGCACGGCCTGCTGTCCGCCGCCGCGTACAGGGTCGCGCACCGGACACCGGACAGCATCACGCTCACCRCCGACGTCGCGGCTGAACCGGGCTACCCCTTTGAACTCTCGACGGCGGTCCGCTACCAGCTCACCCAGGACGGACTCCTTGTCACCCACAGCCTGACCAACACCGGCAGCCGGGCCGCCCCGGTCGCCGTCGGGGCGCATCCCTTCCTCCGGCTGGGTGCCGTGCCGACCGAGGACCTGACGCTCGTCATCAATGCCGACACCCACATCGAAGTCGACCACCGGCTAAATCCGACCGGCGCCACCGTGGCTGTCCACGGAACCCGCCACGACTTCCGGGCGGGGCAATTAGTCGGCACCGTCGCCCTCGACGATGCATGGGGCAACGTCCGCCGGGAACCCGACGGCAGCTCGCTGCACTATCTGGAGGCCCCCGACGGCAGCCAGGTGCAATTGTTCATGGATGCGTCCTTTGGCTACATCCAGGCCTTCACCACCCGCGTTTTCCCCGGCGCAGACGGCCCGGTCACTGCGGTGGCGGTGGAACCGATGACGGCTCCGGCCGACGCCTTCAACAGCGGCGAGGGGCTGCGTTGGCTGGYCCCCGGCGAGACCTGGGACCTCAGCTGGGGTATCCGCTACCGGCAGCCCTGATCCAAGGAGCCGATGTCCGCTGCGCTTCCGGCTCCGACGCGCGAATTCGCCGGAAACCTGCGAGTTCGCCGGAACTTTCCGGCGAGCTGGCGGCTCTCCGGCGAATTCAGCCGTGCGTGGTCCCTCTTACCCGCGTCTCATGTCCCGCGACGGCGCATCCTTGCCGAACCACACGCTGAGCAGCAACCACACGGTCCACACCAGGATCAGGACAATGCCTGCCAGCGTGGGAATGGCGTTGGCCGGGGAGAAGCCTTCGGCCCCGATGATCCAGCCCTGGGCAACGTAGGCGAGCCCGGACAGTGCCATGAGGTAGCCGATCAGCCGGGAGACGCGGCGTGCTCTGACAACCACAGTGCCGGTCAGCAGGAGTGCCGCGCCCAGCATGAAGCTCTGGTAGCTTCGCATGCCCCACTCCAGCCACCGGATGCCCTCGGCGGTCGCGAACCGGGCAGCCTTCTCCGGTTCCGCCGCGGCAGCCCACGCGTCCACGGCATGCTTGAGGGCAACCCCGTCGACGGCTTGGAGCGCCGCGTACAGTGCCAGTGCGGCGACAGCCGCCACCGCGCCGAACCGGGCCGTCCAGGCCATGGCCCCGTCCGGCGCTTTCAGGACCACCAGCGTGACCAGCAGCCCCGCGATGAGAAGCGCCATGCCGACGAACTGGCCGAGATGGACGGCCGTCCAGATGCCGCTGCGGGCGTACTCCGCGAACGTCGCAGGGTGGTCGTTCGCGCTGGCCGAATCGGCGTGGAACAGCCCGGCAACCACGGACACCACGAAACCGGCAAACGCCAGGGTGGCTGCGAGGCGCAGCGGGCCAGAGGACGTTGACAGGCGGCCCGGTTCGGCCGGAGCCGCCGGCCGGGGGCTGCGACTGTCTTCTGTTCCGAACTTCTTCATGGGCATCGTCCGCTTCGTGCCGACGCGCAGGTACGCGCTGTATTCGCCTAAGCGCTGGCTACGCCGATTGCGCCCGCGGAGCCACGGCTCGTTGCTGCCGCACACTTTGCCAGCGCACAAGCCCGGAACTTCTCGCCGTCGTTACTCTGCCATTCGCAAACTCGGTAAGCCCGGCCGGTTAGCGGCTTTGTGTGTCCTTCGACGGGATTTCCTGGATCACCCAGCGGTTGCCGTCGGGATCACTGAAATACGCGAAGGCAAACCCGCCCATGTCTTGGGCCTCACTGACGGGCGCGCCTCGTTGGAGCAGCTCGCTCCGCGTGGCAGCCATGTCCGTCACGACTAGTTGGAGACCTTCCAAGCTGCCGGGAACCATGCTGGTCATCCCGGTTCCGATGACAATGGAGGCTGCCGAGCCAGGCGGGGTGAGCTGGACGACCCGCATTCCGGGAATGTGTTCGACGTCGTGATCCAGCACGAAGCCGAGCTTGTCAGTGTAAAAGGCCTTGGCCCGGTCCACGTCTGCGACGGGTACCTGGACGACCTCGAGGCGGAGTTCCATGACCGCTACCCTACGGCACAACCTGGCACCGGCGTCCAGGGCTATTCATCGGTCTTGCAGTCCTCGTTGTGCGAGTCGGCCGTCAGCGTGCGGACGGGTACCCGCCTGTGGCAGTTGCGCTTGAGCCCCCGCGGGGGCAGCGGGCAGATTACACCCAGATCGTGCAACGCTAGGTGCATGGATCTGGAGGTATCGCCCGCGCTCACGATTCCGGMGTCGGAACTCGKCTGGCGGTTCTMGCGGTCCTCCGGGCCGGGCGGCCAACACGTCAATACCTCGGACAGCCGCGTCGAACTCTCATGGAACGTCGCCGCCTCGGCGGCGCTGTCGGAGGGCCAACGGCTGAGGCTCGTCACGCGTCTCGGACCTCGGCTCATCGCCGGGGTGATCACCGTGACTGCCTCCGAGCKGCGCTCCCAGCTGCGCAACCGCGAGATCGCCATGGCCAAACTCGCCGCCCTCGTGGCCGAGGRCTTGGCTCCCGACGCTGCCCGCCGCCGGGCGACCAAACCGACCCGGGGATCGAACCGTCGGCGCCTCGCCGCCAAGGAACAACGGGCCGCGACGAAACAGCAGCGAAGGCGGCCGTCCGCCGAATGAACGCCCGCAACGCCCGACGGCGTGCGGCTCCCGGTTGGAGGGCTCCCCGAATGCAGGCCCCCCGCTGGACGGCCTACCCAGTAGGAATGTCAGTCACGGCGCCCCGATGCCGAGCTTTCACCGGGGAACACGATTCCGAGCTGGTTCCTGATGGCGTCGGCKACGGCCATGGTCCGGATGGATTCGGCGAGCGGCCGTTGCGGAACCTCGAGTTGCCATGCCGCAATGGCACGCGCGACGGCGGCGGCCTCGTAGTGCAGGCCCTCAAAGTGCGCTCCGGCCGGCTCCTCGTAAGCCAGCCGGGTGCCGTCGGGGAAGCGGACGGCGAAGCCGCCGGGCATGTTGAAAGGCCCGTCGATGGTCAGGGAGGCCTCCGTGCCCACGATGGTGGCCGAGGTGGGCGTGAAATTGTGCAATTGGGTGTTCATCATGGCCTGGCGTYCGCCGGCAAAGGACATCACGGCCGAAAGCTGGGCGTTGACTCCGGATTCGTGCGGTTCACCGAGCGCCAGGAGACGGTCCGGTTCGCCCAGGACGGATGTGATGAGCGAGAGCGGGTAGGTCCCGAGGTCCAGCAGCGGCCCGCCTGCCAGGGCCKGGTCGAAGATCCGGTGGCTGCGGTCAAAGTGCTCACCGTATTCGGCGAAGACCGTCGTGAGGTCCCCGAGCATCCCGGAGTCGAGCACCTGACGGATGACGTCGAACTTAGGCAGAAAGAAAGTCCACATGGCTTCCGCGGCAAACAGTCCGGCCTCGGCGGCCCGGCCGGCGATGCCGGCCGCCTGTTCGCGGTTGATGCCGATCGGCTTCTCGATCAGAACGTGCTTGCCGGCGTCGAGCGCCATGAGGGCGGCTTCGTAGTGGAAGTTGTGCGGCGTGGCCACATAGATGATGTCGACGTCGGCGGCCGCCAGCTCCTCATAGCTGCCGAAGGCCGCTGGGATGCCGTGGCGTCCGGCAAAGAGTTCGGAGCGGTCCAGCGAGCGGGATCCGATCGCGGCAATCACCTGCGCGGTGTGCGCCTGGACGGACTCCGTGAAGCGTTCCGCAATCCAGCCCGGCCCCATGATCCCCCAGCGGAGCGGGGGTGCATCGCGGGAGTCAGGGACCCGGGACACGGGGAGCGATCGGTTCCCGGTCATGAACGGACCGCCGTAGTGCGGGCTCCGTTGCCATGCCCGGAGGCAGTCATCGCCGTGTATTCGATCCGCTCCGAGCGGCCCGTGTGCAGGGAGCGCGTGGCGGCCTCCGCGATGGCCTGGGCCTTCAGTCCGTCATCGAGCGAGGGCATCAGGGGCGTCCCGCTCTCCACCGCGGCCACAAAGTGGGCCAGGGCGGCGGCATAGGTGGGCTGGACGCGTTCGAACCACCCGGGGTGCAGCCCGTCGTCCACCACCTGGCCGGCGCGGTACCGCGACACGGCTCCGGTGCGGCGTCGTCCGGCCTCGACCAAACCGGCGGAGCCCATGACCTCGATCCGCTCGTCGTAGCCGTAGCCCGTCCGCCGGACGCTGTCGATCTGCACCAGCGCACCGGTGGGCAGCCGGAGGGTGACCGCGGAGGTGTCGACGTCGTCGTACTCGGCCAGGCGGGGATCGGACAGGGCGGAGCCGGCGGCGAAAACTTCCACCGGGTCCAGCCCGGTGAGCCAGCGGGCGAGGTCGAAAAAGTGCACGGTCTGGTCCCGCATCTGGCCGCCCGAGGTGGCGATGTAGGACAGCGGCGGCAGCGCCGGGCCCCGGGTGGTGAGCTGGAGGAGTTCGACGTMGCCGATCTCACCGGCGTCGATGGTCCGCTTGAGTTCCGCGTAGTCGCGGTCGAAGCGRCGGTTGAAGTCGATCATGACCGGGACGGCGCGCCCGGCCGTGTGGGCGGCCGCCTCCCGGGCCCGGTCAAGGTCCAGGTCGATGGGCTTTTCGCACAGAACGGCCAGGCCGGCGTCGGCGGCGCGGACCAGATGCCGGGCGTGGGTGTCGGTGGAGGAAGCGATGAAAACGGCGTCAATGTTTTCCCGATCGAACACCTCGTCCAGGTCCGCGGCGGCGCTGGCCCCGTGCGTCTCGGCCAGGGCTTGGGCCCGGCTCCGGTCGATGTCATAGATGCGGGAAAATTCGACGCCGGGATGGGRGGCGAGGTTGGCGGCGTGGACGGAGCCGATGAAACCGGCCCCTAATAGAGCAAAGCGCAGCACGTCAGCGTCCTGTCTTGTGGCGGGCCGGCTTCGGCGACTGTGGTGCACTCATGACAATTCCTCACTGCTGGGCAAACCCCATTGACGACCTACTTGGACAACTACTTGGACCGGTCCATAATGGACTTTGTCGGGATCACCCGTCAACCCCTTATGCTGGGACGGCATCCAGAGGAGGAGCGCCATGAACCAGCCGACGGCCCCCGGCCATCCGCCCCGCCGGCCCACCATCCGCGACGTCGCTGAGCGCGCCGGGGTGTCCAAATCCCTCGTGTCGCTGGTGCTGGGCGGATCGTCCAACGTGGGTGCAGACCGCCGTCGGGCCGTCCTGGACGCGATGGCCGAACTCGGCTACAGGCCCAACCAGTTGGCGCGTGGGCTCTCCAGCCCGCACAGCGGCACTATCGGTGTCCTGCTCAACGACCTCCGGAATCCCTGGTTTGTCGAGCTCCTCGAGGGCCTGAGCGCGACGCTGCACGCAGCCGGGGTCTCCCCCGTGCTGGTCGATTCCTACACCGACAACAGGGTGGGCCGACGGTCCGTGGAGACTCTGCTGGAGCAGCGCATCGACGGCCTTGTGGTGGTGGGTACCACCTCAGAGGGGGCCGCCCTGGAGGCCGCCCTCGCGAGCGTGCCGGTGGTCCTCGCCGGCACCCGGGAGCCGGCGCTGCCCGGGGTGGACATCGTGGTCGACGACGACGAATCCGGGGCCCGTCAGGCGGCCGAGCACCTCATTGCCCTGGGCCACCGGCGCATCGCGCACCTGCAGGGCMCGGGCGAGATCGGCCGGCTGAGGCGGGCCGGCTACGAGGCCGCGATGCGGGATTCCGGGCTTGATCCCTGGGTGGTGGCCGCCGGCATGAGCGAGGAAAGCGGGTACGAGGCCGCGCGCCGCCTGCTGGCCGGGCCGCAGCGGCCCACCGCGATTTTTGCGTTCAACGACCTCGCCTGCATTGGCGCGCTCTCGGCCGCCGCCGACCAGGGCCTCACGGTGCCGGGCGACCTCTCGCTGGTMGGTTACGACAACACGTACCTCGCCCGCATCCGCCACCTGTCCCTAACCTCGGTGGACAACGGCAACTTCGCCGTGGGTCTGCAGGCAGGCAKGTACATCCTCGAACGCCGGGAAGCCCGGGATCTTCCGCAGCGGCTGCATCTCGTTCCGACGCAGCTGGTAGTGCGGGGTTCCACCGGGCACGCCCCGGACAGCGCCTAGGCGGAGCCGTTCCAGAGCCGCCGCCACCAGGACCGGGCCGGTTCCGGCTCGGGCGGAGCAGCGGCGGCCGCGGCAGCCCGGCGCCCCCGCCAGCTGTCCAGCTCGACGTCGACGTCGCGCGTCTTGGTGATCACCGGCGGCCCGCCCTGAAGCTGCCGCCGGGCATCGATGACCCGGGCGTTGAAGTCMTCCACCATCTCGCGCACCTGTTTCTCGCCGAACTGGGCATCGAGCCGGGCATCGAGTTCGGCGTCCTCGGTGCGGAGCAGGATCGCCTTCGGGCCCAGGCCGGAGATGTTCTCCCGCTGGATCAGGCCCTTGACCCACCAGTCGGGGTCGTACACCTCCCCCAGGCCCGGGATGGGCTTGCCGGCGTACTTGAGGTTGTCGAACTTGCCCTGCGCCATGGCGTCGCGGATCAGGTACTCGGCCTTGGCGGCGTCGTCAATCTTTGCCCGCTTCTGCCGGAGTTCCTCCTCCGCGGCGTTGAGCGCATCATTCTCCTGGGCGGTGCTGCCGGAGGCCCGCACGCCACGAAGTTCCGCCGCGCGCTMCACCCGGCGCCGGAACGCGCTGCCGGAACCGCTCACCCCGCTGCTCATCAGCCACCACCGTCCTCGCCTGCCGGAATCGCGGACCTGCCTTTCCAGTATGAGGAACAGCCTGGCCACGGCGAAAGGGTTGGCAGTCGGCTGGCTTCCCAGACTCCCAGACTCCCTGCCCCCGGGGCCGCCCGCTGTCCACCGCCGAGACAGGACCCTAACGCCCCCGTAACCCGGTGTTAACCCAACCGTGCAAGGCTGGGGCCTTCGGAAACTAAGCATCCTTCCCAATCTTTCCCGCAGAACAGATCCCGAGGAGTTGCAGCCGTGAACAGCCAAGAGCACCGTCCGTCCGGAAGCCCCCAGCCCGCCAGCAGTGAGGAAGGAACCCTGGACCTGAGCAGCACGCACGTCACGCATGTCCGGGAAGATGTGGCTCTGGCAGGACGGTGCGCCAATGTCCACTTGCCCACCGGCCGCACCTGCACGTTGCCCGTGCGCCATCCGGGCTCGTGCAGTTTCGTTGGGCCCGGGGACGCGGACAACGTCGCCGTGCACTAAGCCAATGCACTAAACCAGTGCACCAAACCGCAGCGCACTGGGCGCCTGCGCAGCGGGTTCCGGCGCATTAACATGCGGTGACGGCTACTGGCGCCTCCCAAACAGCACCCMGGGCGCAGTTTTGTGCAAGTATTACGCCGGCCCCGGCGACGCGGGGCACTCCGCGGCTACGATGATCGGACTTGAGCACCGGATCTAGCTGAGGGAGATCACGTGTCTCGTGAGGATCTACGGCAGCGCGCCGAAAGCGCATCGGCTGAGGGACTGTCGGCCGGGAAGACATCTGCGGCGCCGAGGCCCGCACAACTTGATGCCACTGCGCTGACCCGTGCGGGCATTGCCGGCTGGGCTGCCCGTCTGGGCCGTCCCGGGCCGGAGGCACCCCGGTCCCGGCGGCTCGCGCATCTTGGCGGCCTTGCGGCCATCGCGGCCCTGGTCCTGTATCTGACGTGGCGGGTGCTGTTCACGATGCCGTCCGGTGAATGGAACCTGACCATCGCCTGGATCCTGGTGACCTTCGAGGCCCTCCCGCTGGCCGGCCTCATCCTGAAGGCGTGGTCGGTGTGGAACATCGACAGCCATCCGCCGGCGCCGGTGACGGAGGCACCCAACGGCATGCGGGTGGCAGTCCTGATCCCCACGTACAACGAGCCCATCGAGGTTCTGACGCCCACGGTGGCCGCGGCCTGCGAGCTGGCCCCGGACCATGAGA
Source organism: Arthrobacter sp. 10T413_2 (assembly GCF_056394205.1). NCBI lineage: Bacteria > Bacillati > Actinomycetota > Actinomycetes > Micrococcales > Micrococcaceae > Arthrobacter > Arthrobacter sp. 10T413_2. Next base: position 20,362 of record NZ_JBFTHK010000008.1, read on the forward strand.
CGTGGGTCMTCGACGACGGCGACCGGCCCTGGGTTGAGGAAATGTGCGCCGCCTACGGCGCCCGCTATGTCCGCCGGGACGTCCACGACCACGCCAAGGCCGGCAACATGAACCACGCGCTGGGCCTGATGGCCGCGGAAAAGGTCGCAGGCGGCCCGGGCATCGACATCATCGCCGTGCTGGACTGCGACCATGTGCCGCTGCCCACCTTCCTCACCGCCACGCTGGGCTGGTTCGAGGACCCGGAGATCGCGCTGATCCAGGGTCCGCAGTCCTTCTACAACGGCGGCGCGTTCGACGACGACGGCATCACCGGCGAGCAGGGCACCTTTTTCAACGTCCTCATGGCCTCCCGCAACGTTCCCGGCGCCGGGCCCTTCTGGTGCGGGTCGACGTCGTTGTTGCGGATGAGCGCCCTGGAAGAGGTGGGCGGCGTGGCCACCGAAACCATCACCGAGGACATGCACACCACGCTCAAGCTCATCCGGCGCGGCTGGCGGACCGTGTACCACCACCAGACCCTCGCGGTCKGGCTGGCGCCGGCGACGCCGGACCAGTACCTGCTGCAGCGGCGGCGCTGGGGCATGGGCGCCATGCAGATCCTGGTCCACGAGAAACTGTGGGCGGCCAAGGGCTGGATGTCGTGGCGGAACTACCACGAGTACCTCAACGGCACCCTGTGGTGGCTGGAGGGCATCGCCACACTGGTGGCCTTCCTGATTCCGGTGCTGATCATGCTGTCCGGGGCCCAGACCTCCACCGCCGGTCCGCTGCTGTTCACCGGGGTCTTCCTGGTCATGTTCACCGTGCGGCTGTGGGGCTCCAAGCAGCTCATGCGCAACGAAATCCACTGGCCCACGGCCTTCGCCCTGCGGATCTTCCGCGTCCCGGTGGGCCTGGCGTGCCTTTGGTGGCTCATGTCCCGCAACGTCCTGGAGTTTCAGGTCACGCCCAAGGGCGCCGCCGATTCGCGGCTACGCGGCCGGACGCCGCGGATTCTGATCGTGATGGTTGTCCTCATCACCGCGGTCGTTCTGTACGCGGCGGCCGGGCTGGCCGGGCTGGTTCCCTGGCGCACGACGCCCGGTTCCACGGTGGCCTCGGGCGCCTGGCTCGTGCTTGCCGGCGTGGTGCTGGTGCTGGGCACCCGGCGGATCCGGGCCGCCGAATTCGCCACGTCACGCCGCAACGCGCACCGGATTGAAGTGAAGGCGCCMGTGGAAGCCGAGGGTGTCCGCGGCGAGCTGCTGGACATCTCCGTCGGCGGCGCGGCGGTACGGTTCCCGCATGGAACGTTGCCGGCCTCGGGCCTGGTCACACTCCGGCTCCCCGAAGCCGCGCCGGTCCAGCTGCAGGTCATCCGGACCACCGAACAGCCGGACGGATCCCAGACCGCGTCCCTGCGGGCGGCCGACGACGATTGGGCCGTCTACCGTGCCCTCTCGTTGTGGATCTTCCACACTCCCGCAGGGGCGCTGCCCGAATTCCCGCCGGGCGTTCCGGCCGCGGCGTCGCTCCGGGGCCGCTGAGGGTCGCGGGCCGTCCGGGGTAGGTCGCCGACGCCGCCAACCCGCTGACGTGACACTTCGCGTCAGTGTTTTTCACAAGCATTGCCGCGAAGTGCCAAGTCAGGCGGGGTTCGCGGAGCCGAAGCCGTCTCCGGGTCAGCCACGGATGCCGAGGTAGATGCCCGTGTGGTCCAGGTCGCCGCGGCCCGCGGAGACCATCGCCTGAAACGCCGTCAGGAGGCTTTCGGCCACGGGCAACGTCAGTCCGGCCTCCGTCGCGACCTCCGAGATGAATCCGAGGTCTTTGAGCTGGTTCTTGGCTGATCCGCMGCCCTCGAAGTCGGCGTCGATCCACCGCTGTCCTTTTTGCCGGAGCACTTCCGAGTTCGCCAGGCCGCCCGCAAGGACTGACTGGACCTGGCCAAGGTCCAGCCCGGAGACTTGGGCGAGTGCCATGGCTTCTGCCAGCGCGGTGACGGTGGCGGCCACGACGATCTGGTTGCAGGCCTTGACGATCGATCCGGCGCCGGTGTCGCCGAACCGGGCGACCGTGGAGCTGTATAGCCGGAAGAGCGGCGTGAGCTGCTCCACAACGTGGCGGGGTCCGCCGATCATGGTGCTCAGCCGGCCCTCTTCGGCGCCGATGGTACCGCCGCTGAGCGGCGCATCAATGACGGTCACCCCGTGGTCCCGCTGGCACTCGGCGGCGAAGGCCGCGACGGCGACAGGCGAGACCGTGCCGTGGATGACCAGCACGGGGTTGGCGATCCCGGCAGCCTTCCACCCGGCCAGGAGCCCGTTTTTGCCGTCCAGGAGCCGCTCGACATCCGGGAGGTCCGGGAGCACGGTCAGCACGACGTCGCTGGCCGCTTCCGCCGGGGAGGCGGCAACCCGGCCGCCGGCGATGGCCTCGGCCCTGTGCACGGTGYGGTTCCACAGCGTCAGGGGCACGGCTCCGGCGATGATGTTCCGGGCGATCGGGGCGCCCATGGGACCTGTTCCGAGCAATGCCACTGACGTGGGCAGTCCGGCGGAAGAAACGTTCATAGTTTGCGGTCTCCCGACTTAGAAGGGAATGAGTCCCGCGAGGGCGGGGAGGAACGTGCTGAACCAGGGAACCGCGGCCAGCACGAGGAGCCCGATGAAGAGGGCCGCCAGGTAGGGCCAGAAGTGCTTGAGGCTGTTTTCCACGGTTTCGMGGGCGGTGKCGCAGGCGACGTAGAAGCCGACGCCGGCCGGAGGAGCGAAGGATCCGATGCCCATGGAGATGATGAGCACCATGGCGTACTGCACCGGGTTGACGCCGAAGTCGGTGGCGATCGGCAGCAGCAGCGGGGCAAAGATGAGTACTGCCGGCAGCCCCTCGAGCAACTGCCCCATGATGATGAGCAGGATCACCGTGAACAGCATGAACAGCACCGGGGAGTCGCCGAGTCCTGACATCAGGTCGTGGATCTGCTGCGAGACGCCGGCGAGTGCGAGGGTCTGTGCCAGGGGCGAGGCCGCGGCGATGATGAAGAGCACCATGCCCGCCGTCGTCGTCGTTTCACGCAGGGTGTCACCGAGGAGCCGCTTGCTGCCGCGCCGGTAGGCGGCGGCCAGGACGAACGCGTAGGCCACCGCGACCGAGGAGACCTCCGTCGGTGTCGCGAAKCCGCTCAGGATGCCCACCACCATGCCGACCGGCAGGAGGAGGGTTGGCAGCGCGAAAAAGGTCGCCGAGCCGCGTGCGCGCCAGGTGGCCTTGGGGCTGGCGACCCCGCCCTGCTTGCGGGCCCGCAGGAACACGAGGCCCATGACGACGAGCGCAAGGAACGCCGCGGGAATGAAACCGGCCAGGAACAGGGTGGTGGTGGAGATGGTCGTGATGGAACCGAGAACGAGCAACACGATGCTGGGCGGGATGGTTTCGCCCATGATGGCCGACGCCGACAGGACAGCGACCACCTCGCCGCGCGGGTATTTGCGTTCCTCCAGCATGCCGCGCATCGTGGTGCCCACGGCGGCGACGTCGGCGACTTTGGATCCGGAGATGCCGGAGAAGATGTACATGGTGACGACKACCACCTGCAGCAGGCCGCCGCGCAGGTGGCCGATGAGCGCGTCAACGAGCTTGGCCAGCGGCAGGGTGAGGCCGGCGGAGTTCATGACAGTGCCGGMGAGGATGAAGAACGGGATCGCCAGCAGCACGAACCCCTTGGCCCCGGAGGCCATTCCAATCGGGATGGCGCTGACATCGGAAATGCCGCCGAGGTAAAGGTAGATTCCGGACGCCAGGGCCAGGACAAAGGCGATCGGAAGGCCGAGGAAGAGCAGCAKGAACAGCACTGCGAGCACCACGCCGAGGAGGACGTTCGGCGATGCGTAGTAGAACAGGGGCGGCGCCAGCAGCACGACGGCGACCATCGCCGCGGCGATCCCCGCGGCAACCAGGACGGGACGGCGTTCCTGCCGCCAGAGCTTGACGAGCGCAAACCACGCGATGAGCACCATGCCGGCAGAGAAGGGCAGCGAGACCCAAAACACGGGTAGCTGCAGGATCGGCGTCTTTTCGTCGATCTGCTGGGCTAGGGTCGGCACGAAGAGAGCGAATGCGCCGGCGCTCATGACGAAGACGAGCCAGTCGACCAAGGCGGCCAGGTAGGGCTTCCACGCCGCTGGCAGGCGCATGATGAGTGCCTGTACCGACATGTGCGCGCCCTTGGGATAGGCGATCGCTCCGCCGATGAAGGCAATCGTCAGTAGTGCTATCTCGGATACTTCCTGCGTCCAGAGCACGGAGTCGCCGGTGATGAGCCTGACCATGATGTTCAGCAGGATGACCAGGAGCTCTGCGAGGATCGCCGCGCCCACGATCCACTCCAGGGTCCTGTCGAACCAGAGTCCCCCGCTCCAGCGCGAAGCGACGTGACCGTGGTGCAGGATCTCTTCCGCGTCAGACGGAATGACCTCCTCGAGTTCCTCGGGAGCGAGGGTGTGTTTCATGTTCTTCCAGACTGTCGACATTGAGAGCGGGAGGGTGGGCAGGGGCGGGAGGCCGGGAAGACGCTCCCGCCCCTGCAGGACTAGCTAGAGGTGGTGAAGGCGATCGCCTGATCKAAGAATTCCTTGCCGATGAGCTGGGAGAACTCTGGATACAGGCTCTTGKAGGCGGCCTTGAACTCCTCGAGGCCGGTGGCAGTGATCTCGTTGGCCTTCATGCCCTTGGCAGCGAGTTCGTCCAGCTGCTTCTTGGACTGTTCGGCGTCGTAACCGGTCTTGAACGTTGCGGTTTCCGCCGACGCGTCGGTGAGGGCCTTCTGCTGGTCGGCGCTGAGCGACTCCMATTTCTTCGACGACAGGGCCAGGACCCAGGCGTCGTTGATGTGGTTGGTCAGCGAGACGTACTTCTGCACCTCGGAGAATTTGTTCGTCCAGGGCACTTCGATGGGGTTTTCCTGCCCGTCGATCGTTCCGGTCTGGAGACCGGTGAAGACCTCGGAGAAGGCCATGGTGGTGGGGCTGGCGCCCAGCTTGCCGAAGAAGTCGGTCCAGAGAGTATTGCCGGGTACCCGGATTTTCAGGCCCTTCAGGTCCGCGGGCTTCTCGATGGGACGGACCGAGTTTGTGATCTCGCGGCCGGTCCGAGTCAGGAAGCTCAGGGCGACGGTGTCCTTCTTGGCCAGCTTGTCCTTCAGGGCTTGGCCGGGCTTGCCGTCAAGGAAGGCCGCTTCCTCCTTGGTGTCCTTGAACAGGTACGGGATGCTGATGGCATTCATTTCCGGCACCACCGAGGCATACACCGAGGTGGACAGGATCAGGGCGTCCAGGGAACCGCCCTGCAGCCTGGTCACGGCGGCGTTCTGGTCCCCGCTGAAGCTTGTGCCGTTCGGAACCACCGTGACGGAGACGGAACCGTTGGATGTCTTCTTGACCTGGTCGGCGAAGTGCTGGGCCGAGACTCCCACAGAGGATGTGAGCGGGTMCGGAATCGACAACTGGATCTTGGCGACCGGTCCGGCCTGCCCTCCGCCGGGTGCTCCGGCGGCACAGCCGGCAAGGACGGAGGCTGCCAGGCTGCAGGCCAGGACTCCGGTGATGGCGCGGGTCTTCGTATTCATGCGATGCCTTTCTTCATTGGAAGGATGTGATCCGGAGTAYGGAAGCAATCAGGGAGTGAGTCAGGCCCCTACGGCGGCGGTTTCGGCGATGAACGCCTCTGTTTCGCGGCGCAGCTCAAGGGCCTGGGACAGGGAGTCATCAATGATGACATTGTCCCAGCGGACAATGTCGCCCTTGGCGACGTCGTTACGCAGTTCGACGTGGTGGGCCAGCGCAACCGGGAGGGCGCCGGTTGCGACCGAGTGCTTAGCCGAAACGAGCTTGCCCCAGACTGTGAAGCCGCCTTCGCCGTCGAGGAATTCGCCGGCTTTGAGGTCCTTCTTCGCCGTCGCGACGACGTCACCGAAGAATCCTATGGGCGAACCCGTGGCAATCCCACGGAGGGCGGCGTTGGCGATGGAGACGTTGAGTTCGAGCCCGACGTAGTGGTACGGGCGGTACAGGGCCGCGTACTGGCCGGTGGGGTCCGGGTGCCAGGGGTACTMGGTGAAGCAGCCGGAAACGTAGCCGTTCGTGGCTTTCACGACGACGAAGACACCCTCCTGGGTGTTGTGGCTGATCCAGCTGCCGTCACGGTTGACGCTGGACATGACATCGACGCTTCCCTCGTGGGCCAGTGCCCCGCCGACGTCGCTGGGACGGCAGATCGTGGCGATTTCCTCGACGTTGCCCGGCGTAAAGCTCAGCCCGGCATCGGACGGTTCGAGCCCGGCGCCGTTGGCCACGGCGGCCATTTCGATTGCCGCCTTGGTCCCGTCCCGGAAAGACGTGTGCATGTACGGGTTCAGCTGCCCGGAGTCGGTGAGCTCCTTCGAGAATTCCCAGTTTTCCCAGACGTTGTCGGGGTTCATTTCGTGATAGTGCTCAAGGTACTTGGCGCCCTTGCCGGCACAGACCACGTCAAACCCGCTGGTGCGGGCCCAGTCCACGAGCTCCATGATGAGGGCGGGCTGGTCGCCGTAGGCCATCGAATAGACGACGCCGGCAGCTTCGGCCCGTTTGGCCAGGGCTGGGCCTGCCAGGGCATCGGCCTCGACCGTCACCATGATGATGTGCTTCCTGGTTTCAATGGCGCGGAGCGCGTGCTTGATCCCCACGATCGGGTTGCCGGTGGCCTCGACGATCACGTCGATGTCGACGTCGAACAGCTCGTCCGCGTTGGCAACAATCGCCGTGGTGCGGTTCGTGAGCGCCGTGGCGATGTCGGGGGCGATCTGCTCTGCGGGCCAGTCGACCAGCGCGAAGGCGCCTTCGGCGCGTTTGACGTTGATGTCCGCGATGGCGACGACGTGGATGCCGGGGATGTTGTTGGCCTGGGCAAGGTACATGGTGCCGTAGCGGCCGGCGCCGATCAGGCCGACCCGGATGGGGCGGCCTTCCTGTTCACGGTCGGTGAGGAGTTTGTGAAGATTCACTGGAGTCTCTCTGGTAGGGGTGCGAAGCGAAGAGACACCCTTCCGCCGTAGCGGATGGCACAACTTCCTTGTCGCGATTTGGCTTGAAAATTACCCGAAGTGGAACCGGTTCCACTTTTGTACCACCCGGTGCTAAGCTGTGTCAACGGATCCAAACGAAACGTCTTCCGCCAGCTCATGGCGTTCGAACGGAGACGCTGTGTACGAACTACTGCCTAKGATTTCCCTCAAGGAGGAGCGGTGAAGAAGGCCCCAACCATTCGCGATGTCGCGGCGGCTGCGGGAGTCTCGGTCTCGGTCGTGTCCCGGGTACTGAACCCGGATTCCGGGCCCGTTGCACCAGCAAAGCGACAGGAAGTCGTCCGGGTCATCGACGAGCTGGGCTACCGCCCCCGGGCAGCGGCCCGCGAGCTCAGCGGGGGCCATGCCCTCACGATCGGGCTCGTGGTCACCGACCTTTCCAACCCGTTCTTCGCCCGCCTGGCCGACCGCATCGTCTGGGAGGCCCGCAGCCACGGCGTGCAGGTTGTCCTGATGACCACCCAGGAGGATCCGCACCTGGAGGCGGAATCGCTGGATACCCTGCTGGACCGGTCCGTCAGCGGAGTCATTGCCACTCCCACAGGCGGCAACATTGAGAAATGGGCGCGCCTGCAGGACCTCGGCGTGAATGTGGTGTTCGTCGACCGCACCATCKAGGAACTCGGCAATGTCGACGTCGTCAGCATTGAAAACTTTGACTCCGCCCGGCGCTCCACCGAGTACCTGATTGGCCTCGGCCATACCCGGATCGCCCTCGTTACGGGGCCACTGAGCACGTCAACGGGCCGGGCCAGGATCAGCGGTTACCGGGCGGCGCACGAGACCGCTTCGCTGCCGGTTGACCCCCTACTCATCCGCGACGTCMCCTTCCGCGGGGATGCCGGCGGCGATGCCGTCGGTTCCCTTCTTGCCATGCAGCAGCCGCCGACTGCCCTCATCGTCGCCAACACGGCCCAGGTGCAGAGCTCGGTGCGGCGGCTTGTCCAGAAGGGAGTCCGCATTCCCGAGGACCTCTCGGTGATCGTCTTCGATGACAATCCGTGGACAGAACTGATGACCCCGCCGCTGAGCGTGATCCGGCAGCCGCTGGACATGCTCGCCGTCCATGCGCTCGAACTCGTGCTTGGACGCATGCAGGGCAAGCTGCCGGACGGGCCCCGGCTTATTGAGGTCAAKGCCGACTTTCTGCCGCGCAACAGCTGTGCCCCGCTCGCCCAGACCGCTACCCGCTAATAACCACGTCGCAAAGGAAGAACCATGCCCGTCGTCGTCACCGCAACGTTTACACCCAAAGAGGGATCCTTTGACCAGGTKGTCGAGGCCCTGTCCCCGGCCATTGCAGAGGTCCACGAGGAACCCGGCTGCCTCCTCTACGCCATTCACGAATCTCCCAACGGCCAGATCCTCATGATCGAGAAGTGGGAGTCGGCTGAACTTCTTGACGCCCACGGCGCCGGCGGCCCGGTTCAACGGCTGAACKCCTCCCTGGAAGGCCTCCTGCAGGGGCCGGTCGACGTGATGCGCCACGAGCCGATCCCCGCCGGAACCCCGGGCCAGGGCGCTCTCTAGGAGYCGCCCCCGTCCATCCGCGCCTCGAGTGGGCATTTCGCGGCAATGTTCTTCACGATCATCACCGCGAGGTGCCCACTCGCGTCGGCGCACTTGGCGTTGGGGGCCGACGCGGCCACCGCCTCACTCCCCCTCGACGCAGAGGATGAAACCGGGAGACACGTGCCGGCCAGGGCGTCCGTCGGCCTCGTCGATGGCCCGGCGGATCTCCCGGAGGTCGTCCACTTTCATCTGCAGCGGCGGTTCGTCCGGCTGGTACKCGGTGTGGATGGGGTAGTCGACGCCGGGTTCCCGCGAGATCTCGATGTGGCAGCCCAGGACCTGCGTGACGGGACGCGTGCGGCAGAACCCGATCAGCCGGTCGATGGTGCGGACAAACGCGGGCCAGTCCTGGATATACAGCCGGCCGGGATATACCGTGTCGCCGGTGAGCAGGAAGCCGGTATACGGATCGTAGAACGTGACGGCCGCGTTGTGGTGCCCCGGGCTCGGCCAGCATTCCAGGACGCGTCCGCCCAGATCCACCCGCGCCGGCTCAACGGTGCCGCCGCCGCCGTCCGAGCCGCCGCCGCCGTCGCCGTCGCCGCCGTCGTAGTMAGTGAACCCGAAGAATTCCCGCGCGCTGTCCCTGGCCGCGTCCACCAGAACGGTGTCGGGGCGCCCTGCGAACTGGGCATCCCCGGCAACATGATCGCCGTGCGGATGGGTGTGGAGGACGAGTAGCCGGTAACCGACGCGGGGATGCGCGGCAAGCCACGCGTCCATGAGCCCGTCGACAACGCGGCGCAGGGGGAAGAAGTCCTGGGACGCGGTGGCGCCGGTGTCGATGAGCACGGCGCGKGCGTTGCCGAACAGCAGGAACATGAACGGCGCCTCGTAATTGACCGCCATGTTCTGACGCAGGATGAACGTGTGTTCGTCGTAGGCGTGGACTTGGATGTCCGGGTCCGTGTTGTGCTTCGCGGACTCGGATCCGTGGATCCAGGCCACCTCCAGATCGCCGGGGCGCGGGACGCCTGCGGTGAAGTCGATTTCAGTGTGCATTCGGCTTCCTCACAGCTCCGGCAGAACTTGCTCGCGCACCTGCTTGCGGAGGATCTTCCCCAGCATCGAACGGGGCATGTCGCCGATCGCCACGATCCGTTTGGGGACCTTGTACCCCGCCAGGTGCTCGCGGCAGTACGCGCGCAGGGCCTCCTCGTCGAGGTCGGCACCCGGGGCGAGTTCGACGGCGGCGACCACCATCTCACCGCCGCGCTCCAGCGGCTTGCCAATCACGGCGGCGTCGGCGACGTCCGGGTGCAGCCGCAGCGCGGCCTCCACTTCGGTGGGCGAGACGTTGAAGCCGCCGGTGATGATGAGTTCCTTGGCCCGGTCCACGATCTTGGTGAAGCCGTCCGCGTCCACGGTGACGACGTCGCCGGTGCGCAGCCAGCCGTCGGGCGTGAGGGCCTTCGCGGATTCCTCGGGGTTGTTCCAATAGCCCTGGAAGACCTGCGGGCCCTTGATCAGCAGCTCCCCCGGCTGGCCCTGCGGGACCTCAACGGCCGGGTCGTCGATGTCCACCACCTTCATKAGCGTGGACGGGAACGGCACGCCGATKGTTCCGGTGCGCCGGGTGGGGAAGAACGGGTTGCCCATGGCCACCGGCGAGGACTCGGTCATCCCGTAGCCCTCCACGAGCAACCCGCCGGACACCGATTCCCACAGCTCCACGACGTGGTCGGGCAGGTTCATGGCGCCGGAAATGCAGTATTTGCAGGACCGCAGCGAGATGCCCTTTTCCTTCGCTGCCATCGCCGTGCGCTCGTAGATCGKCGGGACGGCGCAGTAGACGGTGGCGGGCGACTTCTTCATGGCGGCCAGGATCAGATCCGGGTCGAACTTCGGGAAGAGGACCAGCAGGCCCTGTTTGCGGATGCCGTAGGTGAGGTAGAGCGTCATGCCKAACGCATGGAACATCGGCAGGATCGCGTAGAACACCTCTTTGCGGTACTCCGCGCCATGCATCCAGGCCTCGCCCTGCAGCGCGTTGKAGTACAGGTTGAAGTGGGTCAGCATGGCACCCTTGGGCCGGCCGGTGGTGCCCGAGGTGTACTGGATCGCCGCGAGGTCGCCCACGGAGGGCCGCGGGTGCGCGGGGTCAATCCGGCCGTGGGCGAGGAGCGCCTTCCACGGCGTGGTGCCGGGCGCCGGCGCGGTCAGCGAGGCACGTGTTTCGCGCAGTTTCTTCACCGGCAGGTGCAAGGCGAGGCGCTTGACGGCGGGGAACGCCTCGAGCAGGTTGACGGAGACGATGTGGTCGATTTCGACGTCGTCCGGGAAGTCCCGGACTGCCGCCGCGGCCTTGTCCCATGCGATCACGATCCGCGCCTGGTGGTCCTCAAACTGGTGGCGCAGTTCCCCGGGGGTGTACAGGGGGTTGTGTTCGACGACGACCGCGCCCAGGCGCAACACCGCGTAGAACGCGACGACGTGCTGCGGGCAGTTCGGCAGGATCAGTGCCACCCGGTCGCCCGCGCGGACGCCGAGGCGGCGCAGGCCCTCGGCGGCCCGGTCTACCTGTTCGCCGAGGTCGGAGTAGCTGGTGCGGCGGCCGAAGAACTCCAGTGCCGGCGCGCTCCCCGCCTCGGCCACGGACCGCTCCAGCATGTCCACAAGCGACTCCGTGGGCAGTTCGATCTCCGCCGGGACGCCCGGCTGGTAATTCTTTACCCAGGGCTGCTGGTCTGTTTTCGCCATGGCCCCATCATTTCCTGAAGTTCCGGCCGGGGCGAATTCGGGCGCGGGGGGCCGACGGCGGGTGCCAGCTGATGCTCACGCCGGTACGCTTTGGACGGCCTCCGGGTCCGGTACGGCGGCCTCCGCCGTCCGGGTCAGCGCGATGGCTGCAAGTGCCACGACGGCGAGCGCGGCGCAGGCCGCGAAGACTCCCTGGTATCCGAGCGCGGTCATGGATCCGAAAGCGATGATCGGGCCGGAGACGATCGCGCCGACGCGCCTGGTGTTCATGTAGAGGCCCGAGGCCAGCCCCGGACGCGGAATGATCTGCTGAAACAGGGTCAGCCCCACTCCGGCCACAATCGCAAAGAACCAGGCATTGAGGATCTGCAGCGCGATGAGGCCCACGGGGTCCGCGACGAAGGCCATCGCGGCGTAGTAAGCAATCCCTGCGAGACAGCCTGAGGTGATGAGGACACGGCTGGAGAACCGCGCGCTCAGCCGCCCGATGACAAGCAGCGCGGGGATCTCAAGCGCGGCGGAAACGCCAAGCGCGATCCCCGCCCAGAGGACGTCCAGGCCAAGCCGGCCGGTCACGAAAAGCCCCATGACGGACACCGCGGCACTGTTAGTGGCCTGCAAAGCAATGAACGCGAGGACGACGGCGGCGAGGCCTGTCCTGGACAGCTGCGGCCCGTCGTCGTCCGGGGTTGACGGGCCTGTCTGGTCGCTGACCGTCTGCCGTTTCCGGCGGATCATGGCCGCGGTGGCGGCAATGTTGAGCACGGCCACCGCTGCGAGKGCCAGCAGGATCGCCCGGTTGCCCAGCGTACCCATGATGAGCGTTGCCAGCGGCGGGCCGGCCACCCACGCAACGGAGACGACGGCCCGGGTTTTCATGACGTCCGCCCGCGGCGCCCCCGAATGCTTGAGGTGCGCGAAGAGTAGCGAGACGCCGACTCCCGCCGGGCCGCCGAGGGCGATCAGGCCKATTACGGCGACCGGGAGCGAGGTAGCGCYGGCCAGCACTCCGGCGAGCACAAGAGTCAGGCCGGCGCAGACCAGGAGGGGCCGCAAATAGTTGTTCATGCGGTCGGCATAAGCCGGCACGAGGAGGGCAGCGACAAACCCGCCGGCGTTGTAGACGGCAAGAACCCACCCCACGTCCGCGGGGGTGGCGTCATACAGCGCGACAAGCAGGAGCGCCAGCGCAGGGTTCAGGAAGGCGAACTGCAACCCCCAAAGCAGTGCCGMCGACGACACCAGCAGGCGCGGGTGCGGAGGTGAGGCCCGTGGCGTTTCCTCGAGTCTGGGGCCGCYGCTCTGACGCATGCGCATGTCCGTTGTCTCCTGTCAGGTCGCGGGTGCCGCGGGCCCCGGGCGCTTGCCCTTGCCGCCGTTCGGCCGGGCGTGGGCTGCTTTGCCGAACGACGGCCGCACCCACGTCCCCAAGGCTAAGCGCGTCAGTTATGGCCCGGGAGTCACTGCCAGTACCCCCATCGGCTGGACCGTAGAAGGGCCAAACCTCATCGATTGCTCCGTAGACGCCCGTTTGAGGTGTCATAACGGCAGTTCTGGAGCAATGGATGGAGATGCCAGGAGACGCGCAACAGCAGGGAGCCGCTCCCCTTGGTCCGCGGACCTAAAACGAGCCACGTAACTTAGGAGCTTTTCCATATTTTCGGGGATAACCGCTCGATAGCATGAAGTGTCCGGACAGAGCCGTCCGGGCGGGTGCCAATCTCAGAAGGAAGCCCATGGCCGCAGCTACAGTGGACGACGTCCTCGCGGATCTCCCGCTGGGCTCCGCGACCCTGATGCTCCGGCCCGCCCGCACGGATGCGGCGATCGAACGCTTTCTGATCGTGGACGCCGACGACGAAAGCTCCGACGGCGGGGCCGCGTTTGTCCTGTTAGTCGGCGTTCGCGGACGCTCCGCGTTGCCGGCAGTTCGGCGCCTGCTGAAGAACCCTCCCCTGGTCCTGGCCGTCAAGGGAAGCCCGGAGGAACTGGCGGAAGCCGAAGAACTGCTGCGCGCCGCCGGAACCGGCCTGCTGCTGGTGGACCCGGCCGCGGACTGGGACCGCCTCCTGTCCATCGCCAAGGACCGGATCCAGCCGCCCACCTACCAGCGCGAAGTGCTGACCCTGCTCGAAGAAGACCTCTTCGCCATCGCCCAGACCACGGCCCGCCTGACCTCCAGCCACGTGGTGATCGAGGACGCCGCCAACAAGGTCCTGGCATATTCCACCGTCACCAACGCCATTGACGAGCTCCGCAAGGCCTCCATCCTGGCCCGGCGCGGCCCGCGCAAATACGAACTCCTGCTCAAGGACCTTGGCGCCTACCGCGAGCTGCACCGGACCCGCCTCCCGGTCCKGGTRCCCGCCCGGCCCCAGGACGGCCTGCGGGAACGCGTCGCCATCACCTTGTTCGCCGGCAACCGCATCATGGGCTACATCTGGCTCCAGGAAACCGGTGCCGGCTTCGGCGACGACGTTGATTACGTGCTCACCGGCTCGGCCGCGCGGGCCTCCGCCGAGCTCATCCGGTACCGCAACCAGCAGTCCGTGCACATGCGCGAGGACCGGATCGCGCGCCTCCTTTCGGGTCCGGCGGAGGCTGCGGCGAGCGCGCACAGTGAAAAGATCCCGGCGGACCGTCCCTCGGTCCTGATCCTGCTTGGGCTCTCAGCGTCTGAAGCCCAGGAGGACGACGCGGCGCTCAAGCACGGGGAGCTGGCCAACMTCGCGTCGATCCACGCGGCCGCCTACAAACCGTCAGCCATCGTGGGACAGTTTCACGGTGACACCGCCGTGGTCATTMCCGGTCTCCARTCCGCCAACGCCGACGCCGGGCTGCGGAGCCTGGCCGAGGCAATCGTCAAGGACGCCGCCAAGCACCTCGGCATCAGCCCCTTTGCCGCCGTCGGACCCGTCGTCCCCGATCTGCTCTCGATTCATTCCGCGATCGGAATAGCCGAAGCCCTGCTGGGCTGCATGCGACGGTCCGGCGAAGTTCCGGTCGCCACGGTGGACGACTTCGAAGCGGAAATCCTCTTCCACGACGCCGTCGAAAACTTCACGACGGCGGCCTTCCGGCACCGCAGCCTCTGGGCACTCCTCCGACACGACGCGGAACTGGCCRAAACCCTGCGTGCATTCTTCGACGCCTCCCTGGACGTGGCCGAGTGCGCCAAGCGGATGCAGCTGCATAAGAACACCGTCTACTACCGGATCAACAAAGTCAGCCGGGTCACCGGGCTGAACTTCGGCAATCCCCGCGATTCATTGGTCGCCCTGCTTCATGTTMAGGAGTGGGCCGGCACGCAGAAGGAGCACCTGGGCAAGAAATGATGACAGCACTTGATTCGCCGCCGCTTGGCCCGGTCCTGGAAGACCTTGTCCGCAGCCACCGGCCCCGGACGGAAGCGGGGTCAGTTCCCGCCAATATTCCCCACCTGCAGGTCCCGCCGTTCGACCGGTTCGGCATCGCGGTTGCCACGACGTCCGGAGAAGTCTTCAGTTCCGGCGACGCCGATCTTCCGTTCTCGATCCAGAGCATTTCCAAGGTCTTCACCCTGGCGATGGCGCTCAGCGCCGACGACTCCGGCTCGTTGTGGTCCAGAGTCCTTCGCGAGCCGTCAGGGACCTCCTTCAACTCCCTGGTCCAGCTTGAAGTCGAGCACGGGATCCCGCGGAACCCTTTCATCAATTCGGGCGCCCTGGTGGTCACCGACCACCTGATGGAAAAATCGCCCGACGCCGCCGCTCAGGTACTGCGCTTCCTCACCGACCAGGTGGGTCACCAGGGTCCGTTCATCGACGAGGCGGCCGCAAGGAGTGAGCTTTCCAGCAGCAGCCGCAACCTGGCCCTGGCCCACTTCTTGAAGGAATTCGGCAACCTGCGGCGGCCCGCACAGGCCGTGGTGGAGAACTACGTCAGGCAGTGCTCAATCATGATGACCTGCGTGGAGGTGGCCAAGGCGGGCCTGTTCCTCGCCCAGGATGGCCGAGGGGCGCAAGGCCCGGTGGTCTCCCGGAGCGAGGCCAAGCGCATCGGCTCCATCATGCTGACCTGCGGCATGTATGACGCCGCCGGCGAGTTCGCCTACCGCGTGGGACTTCCGGGGAAAAGCGGGGTGGGCGGCGGCATTCTGGCGATCGTCCCCGGCGAGTGCGCCATCTGCGTCTGGAGMCCGCGGCTGGATTCCAAAGGAAATTCCCTGGCAGGCTCTGCGGCTCTCGCCGACCTGTCCGACCGGACCGGGTGGTCGATCTTCTGATCTGACGCCTCGCTGTCCCCACAATCTCTCTCCAAACCCCATTTAGATCTCCGACAGATCGAAAGGAACACCCATGCCCAACAACCCCAATGACGAGGTTGGCTTGTACGAGGCCGATGGTGGCCACGCCCATGCTTCGGATGCCCTGATCCATGCGGAGGACTCTGGCTACCACAAGAGCCTGAAGCCCCGGCAGATCCAGATGATCGCAATCGGCGGGGCCATCGGAACCGGCCTGTTCCTGGGCGCCGGCGGCCGGCTCAACGCTGCCGGCCCCTCACTGGTCATCGCCTACGCCGTCTGCGGCTTCTTTGCGTTCCTGATCCTGCGCGCCCTGGGAGAACTGGTCCTGCACCGGCCCTMTTCAGGATCGTTCGTGTCCTACGCCCGCKAATTCTACGGAGAGAAGGCCGCATTCATCTCCGGCTGGTTCTATTGGATCAACTGGGCCACCACCACCATCGTGGACATCACCGCCGCGGCCCTCTACATGAACTTCTTCGGCAAATACGTCCCCTGGATGGGGACCGTTCCACAGTGGGCATGGGCGCTGATCGCCCTCATCGTGGTCCTCTGCCTGAACCTTGCCTCCGTCAAGGTCTTCGGCGAACTCGAGTTCTGGTTCGCCCTGATCAAGGTCGCCGCCCTCGTCGCGTTCCTGCTGATCGGCAGCTACTTCGTCATGTTCGGCACCCCCGTGGAAGGCCAGGAAGTCGGCTTCAGCCTCATCACCGACAACGGCGGCATCTTCCCCAACGGCCTGCTGCCCATGATCATCCTCATGCAGGGCGTGCTGTTCGCCTACGCCTCGATCGAACTGATCGGCACGGCCGCCGGCGAAACCGAAAACCCTGAAAAGATCATGCCCAAGGCCATCAACTCCGTGGTCTTCCGCATCGCCGTGTTCTACGTCGGCTCGGTCATCCTGCTCGCCCTGCTGCTGCCCTACACCTCCTACCAAAAAGGCGTCAGCCCGTTCGTGACGTTCTTCGGATCCATCGGCATCCAGGGCGTGGACGTCATCATGAACCTCGTGGTCCTCACGGCCGCCCTGTCGTCGCTGAACGCCGGCCTCTACTCCACCGGCCGCATCCTGCGCTCCATGTCAGTAGCCGGATCGGCTCCGAAGTTCGCCCAGCGGATGAACAAAGCCGGCGTCCCCTACGGCGGTATCGCCATCACCGCAGGCGTCTCCCTCCTCGGTGTCCCGCTGAACTACCTGGTCCCCGGCCAGGCCTTCGAGATCGTCCTGAACGTCGCCTCGGTAGGCATCGTCGTCACCTGGGCCACCATCGTGCTCTGCCAGATCCAGCTCAAACGGTGGGCAGACAAGGGCTGGCTCGAACGCCCCTCATTCCGGATGTTCGGCGCCCCCTACACCGGATACCTCTCCCTCGTCTTCCTGCTCGGCGTGCTCGTCATGGTCTTCATCGATTCCCCGCTCACGCTGCTGGTGACCCTGGTGGCCTGCGCGCTGATGGTCGGCGGCTGGTACGCCTGCCGGAAACAGATCCACGCCATCGCCGAAACCCGCGACGGCTTCACGGGCGCCGCGCCCGTGCTGGCCAACCGGACTCCGATCCACTAATCGAACCTGGCTAATCGAACATTCGTCCGCTGACCGGTCCCACAGTCCGACCAACAACCTGAAAGCCTCCATGAAGCCACGAAACCCGCTGAATCCCGGCCGCACCAGCACCCTGCAGGAGCGCCACCCGCCAGCCGTGCGCACCAGCAACCCGCCGGCGTCGRACGACAGCTGCGAGGACGGCTGCTTCTTCTGCACCGGACCGGAAACCGACTAGGCGCCACCATCCGTTCCGCTGGATTCAGTGGACATGCCTTGCCCGCCAAACCAACCCAAGAAGACAACCAAGTGATGAAAACGGAGTCTGCATCCACCATKACCGCAACCGACACGTACCC
This sequence comes from Arthrobacter sp. 10T413_2, assembly GCF_056394205.1. Taxonomy (NCBI): domain Bacteria; kingdom Bacillati; phylum Actinomycetota; class Actinomycetes; order Micrococcales; family Micrococcaceae; genus Arthrobacter; species Arthrobacter sp. 10T413_2. The sequence continues at coordinate 37,929 of NZ_JBFTHK010000008.1, forward strand.
AGTCGACGGCGACACCCTCCCACCCCTCCAGACGGTCCCGGCGGCTATCCCGGACAGCTTCAACGGCAACGGGACCATGAAGTCCGCCGGCCACGTCATCGTCGATTCCCTCGTGGCGCACGGGGTTGAACGCACCTTCGTTGTGCCGGGGGAAAGTTTCCTGGACGTGCTCGACGGGCTGCACGGCTCGGACATCGAGACCGTGGTCTGCCGGCACGAGGGCGGCGCCGCCTATATGGCCGAGGCCGACGGCAAGATGAACCAGCGCCCCRGCGTCGCCATGGTCACCCGCGGCCCCGGGGCGGCGAACGCCCACGTCGGCCTGCACACCGCGTGGCAGGACTCCACCCCTATGCTGCTCTTTGTCGGTCTCATTCCGTTCGCGCACCGGGACCGGGAGGCGTTTCAGGAGTTCGACATCAAGGCGTGGTTCTACACCGGTGCCAAACGCGTGATGGTCCTGGACCACCCCGAGCGGGCCTCCGAGATTGTCGCCGAGGCCATGTTCGCGGCCATGAGCGGCCGCCCCGGCCCCGTGGTGGTAGGCCTGCCGGAGGACATCATCCGCGCGCAGATCGATCCGGCGCTGCACCCGGCCATCCCGGTGGCCGCGGGCGGCATGAGCAGCACGGATGCCGGCGCCCTTGCCGAGGCCCTGGCACAGGCCAAGAAGCCGCTCTTTGTCACCGGCGGAAACGACTGGACCCAGGACGCCGCCACGGAGCTCACCGAGTGGCTCGAAAAGCACCACATCCCGGCCGCGGCGGAATGGCGCACGCAGGGAACCGTCTCCTTCGACTCCCCCAGCTACGTGGGACCGATCGGCTACGGCCGGCCCCGCCCCACCTACGATCTCCTGGAGGAAACCGACCTGCTCGTGTTCGTCGGGACGGTCCCGGGCGACGTGATCACGGACGGCTTCGTCTGCAGGCAGGACTGGAACAAGGAGAACTTCCTGGTCACCATCGATCCCTCGCTGCGCGGCCGCTCCGGCCCCGTCTCCCGCCAGATCCTGGCCAAGCCGGAGGCCTTCGTCCGGGACTTGGTGAACATCGACCTCCCGGTCAAGGAGGAGTGGAAGGCGTGGACGGCCCGGATGCGTGCCGAGCAGCAGTCCTTCGCCAGCCTGCCGCCGTCGACCCCGGACGAGGGGCCCGCCAAGATGGACACCCTCATGGCCAACCTCGTGCCRCTGCTGCCCGAGGACGCCATGGTCACGTTCGGGGCCGGCGAGCACACCAACTGGGCGCACCGGTACTTCCCCACCCGGCGCTACGCCTCCATGATCAGCGCCCGGAACGGCTCCATGGGGTACTCGATTCCATCGGCCATCGCCGCCTCGCTGGCCAGCCCGGAGCGGCGGGTGGTCACCATCGCCGGCGACGGGGAATTCCTGATGAACGGCCAGGAGCTCGCCACGGCCGCCCAGTACGGAGCCACGCCGCTCATCATCGTGATGGACAACCAGGAGTACGGCACCATCCGCACCCACCAGGAACGCCACTACCCGTCCCGGGTATCGGGCACGCAGCTGAAGAATCCCGACTTCGGCATGATGGCCCGGGCCTTCGGCGGTTTCGGCGTCACGGTCACCGAAGACCGGGACATCCCGGCCGCCCTTGAGGCCGCGCTGGCCGCCATCGACCGCGACGGCGTGTTCGCCCTGGTCCACCTCGTCGTCGAACAGCGGGTCAAGGCCTACTAAATTGCGGTCCGGCCAGTAAACAGACGGACGACGACGGCGGGAGCCTCCCGCCGTCGTCGTGTCCTCCTKGTTGCGCTATCAGGTCTGGTTGTCATTCGGCACCGATAGCCGCCATATCTGAAAGTGCAACGGGGTGGCAGGGTGTCCCCTTGTACAGGCGGGGGCCCCGGACCACACTGATTGCTGGAGGCAACATCATGGAACCAGTCACCATCAGCGATCTGCCGATGACGCAGGAGGAATTGGTCGCGGTAGCCGAGGGCGCGCCGGTGGCACTCGGCGGGGCCGCCAGGGAGCGGATCGCGGCGAGCCGGGCCCTGCTGGAGGAAGCCATGTCCGGTGGCGACCCGATCTACGGGCTCAGCACCCGGGTCGGCCACGGCAAGGACACCAGGGTCCCGCGCGAAGAGCTCGAACKGCAGCAGCAATTCCTCGTCGCGAGTCATGGCGGCGCGTTCGGACCCCTGCTGGACCGGACAGTGGTCCGGGCCGCGATGGCCGTTCGTGTCAACGGCATGGCCCGGGGCGGCTCCGGCGCCAGCCCGGCCGCGGCAGACGCCCTGCTGGCCATGTTGAACGCCGGTGTGCACCCGGTCCTACACGCCACGGGCTCGGTCGGCGCTGCCGATATCAGTCCGATGGCCGGCATCGCCCAGGTGGCTGTCGGCACCGGCACGGCGGAATTCCGGGGCGAGACCCTCCCAGGGGCCGAAGCCCTGCGCCGTGCGGGGATCGAGCCGCTCCGGCTTMAGGGCCGCGACGGACTGGCGTTAATCTCGGCCAACGGCGTCTCGATCGGCCAGGGGGCCCTGGTGCTGGCCCGCGCGGCCCGGACGGCCGGCGCCGCGGACCAGGCCGCCGTCCTGTCCATCGAAGCCACCCGGGGCAACCCCTCCGTATTTTCCGCCGCCGCGGCGGCGGCCAAGCCGTATCCGGGGCAAGCCGCAGCAGCGGCCCATCTGCGCGAACTGCTGGAAGGCAGCCTGCTCCTGACCCCGGGCGGGCCGCGGTCGGTGCAGGATGCCCTTTCGTTCCGGGTGATCCCGCAGGTCCACGGGGCGTTCCGGGAGTTCCTCGMGACGGCCGGGGGTGCCGTGGACACGGAGCTGAACTCCGCGAGCGATAACCCGCTGGTCGACGTCGCATCCGGCTCGGTGCTGAGCAACGGCAATTTCCATCCAATGGTGCTGGCAATCGCCTTCGACGCCCTGCGCGTGGCTCTGGTCCACGTGGGGCAGCTGAGCGAACGCCGCATGAGCCACTTGTGGAATGCCATCATGGCGGCGATGAAATCGGGGTCCCCGCCCGGGAGCCACGGCCCCGCCGCGACGCCGGGCCTGCAGCTCCGCTACGCCGGTTCAGCCTGCTACATCGAGCTCCGGCTCCTGGCAGCTCCCGCCACCCTGGACTCGACCATCCTCGATGTCGGCGTCGAGGACCATGCGACGGGAGCCATGCTGAGCGTCCGCAAGACCGAGGAAGCGCTGGGCCTTCTCGAGGACCTGCTGGCGATCGAGGTTCTGCTGGCTGCCGACCTGCTGCGGATCTCGGCCCCKGAAACCCTCGGCGCCGGGGCCGCGGCGGTTCTCCGGCTCAGCGCGGAGGCGGMGGCCGGTGCAGGATCGGCCGCCGACGTCCACCGCAATCTGCGGGACCGCTTCCCCGGAGCCTAAGCCTCCCCTTGGATGCGCTATCAGTCCTGGTCGTCATTCGGCTCGGATAACCGCCAAGACTGATAGCGCAACGGGTTGGTGGGCAGGTGGTTGGACGGACCTTTAGACCGCCGACCAGCCGCCGTCGGACGCGAGGACCGCGCCGTTGACGTTGGTGCCGTCGTCGCTGAGCAGGAAGGTGATCGAGGCCGCGAGCTGTGCCGCGGTCGCCGGCGCGGGGATGTTCGCGCCCATGAGCGGCTGGAGCCGCGCGGCCCCGAGCTCGGATCCCCAGGGGGCCTCGATGTTCGTGATGGTGGCGCCCGGGGCCACGGCGTTGAACCGCAGGCCCTTGGGCCCGTACATGACGGCCGAGTTCTTGGTCAGTCCGATGACTGCGTGCTTGGAGGCCGTGTACGTGKCGCCGGCGGCGGATCCGCGCAGGCCGGCCTCGGAGGCGATGTTGACTACGGAACCGGTTCCGGCCTCGAGCATGAGCGGCACGACGGCGCGGGTCAGGCGCATGAGGGCCGTGACGTTGATCCGGAAAACCCGCTCCCAGGTTTCGTCGTCCACCTCGTGGATCGGCGTGAAGTTGTCCATGATCCCGGCGACGTTCGCCAGCGCATCAACGCGCCCGCMCGCCGCGGCCACGACGGCGGCAACGGTTTCCTCGGTGGAGATGTCGCCGGGCACGGGAACCAGGTCCAGGCCAGCGTTGTCCTGCAGGAGGGCGTCCAGGCGTTCCTTGCTGATGTCGGCCGCGATCACCCGGCCGCCCTCCCGCGCGACGCGGAGGGCTGTGGCCTGTCCAATGCCCGATCCCGCACCCGTGACGATGACGGTCTTGCCTGCAAAGCGGCCCGCGGTGACAGTTTCCTGCCATGAAGCTTCGTTGCCCATGATGTCCTTCCAGACGTTGAGGATGCTGACAGGCTCACCTTATGACACTCTGTGTCATTATGTAAGGGTGAATACTGGCCAGCCCTCCGAGGACCACCAGCCCGCCGCCGCCGCGCGCGCCACCGGGCGGCCGGCGACGATCGACCCCGACGCCGTCGCCCGCATCGCCCTGCGCCTGTTCGCCGAGCGCGGCTACGAACAGACGTCCATGGAGGACATCGCGGGCGCGGCCGGGATCGGGCGCAAGAGCCTGTACCGCTACTTCGCCAGCAAGGCCGACCTCGTCTGGGGCGGCATCGAGCCGGTCACGGAGGCGGCCGGCCGGGCACTGGATAATGCGGGTGACGGCGGCGGCCCCGCTGGCAAGTCCGACGGCGGGCCCGCTGGCGCGTCCGACGGCGGTTTCAATGCCGACTCCGACGGTGGACTCCGGCCAGAGGCGGGTGCGGCGCAGATCCGGGCAGGACTGAGCGCGGCGGCCGTCGCCGGGGCAGCCGCGCTTCCGGACCTCGCCCTTACCCGCGGGCGCCTGCGGCTGATCGCCGAACACCCGGAACTGGCCAGCCGGAGCTACGCCGCCCTCGCTCCCCAACGCGAGCGGGGCCGCCGGCATTTGATCACGCTCGGCGTCCGCGAGGACATGGCCGGCTACCTCTGCGCGGCCTATCTGGGGGCAACATTCGAGGCCTGGATGCAGTGGGCCGCCGGCAGCGATCCCGATCCCGTGCCGTTCCTGCTGGCCGCCATGAACGTGCTGCAGATGCCCGACGTGTAGGAGTCTTCGAAAGACCCGCAGGACGCCCTGAAGACGCAGGCGGCGGGCGAGTGGCGCCGTCGGACTCCCCGCCGGAAATGCCCGGGGAACGCCTTTCCGGCGGCAGCTACTCCCCGGTCTGCCCGTCCACCGCTTCGCGGAGAAGGTCGGCGTGGCCGTTGTGCCGGGCATACTCCTCGATCATGTGGCACAGGATCCAGCGCAGGCTCGGCGCCGAGCCGTCGGGCCACGGGCGCCGGGCCAGTTGGTCCAGGCCACCGCTGGCCAGGGCATCCGCGACGCTCTCCCGGGAGCGGTCGACGGCGCCCTGCCACAGGTTGCGCAGCTGGTCCGGGGTGTCCACGGCGGCGGAATGCCAGTCCCAGTCCGGGTCGGCCTTCCAGTCCACGGTGCCGAACGGAGCCTCCCGGTCCCGCCCGTGCAGGGAACGGGAAAACCATTCACCCTCCACGTAGGCCATGTGCTTCAGCAGTCCGCCCAGGGTCATCGATGAGGCGGCGGTCGTCGCCCCGAGGCCGGCGGCGTCCAGCCCGGCGCACTTCCACGCCAGCGTGGCCCGCTGAAAGTCCAGGAAACCCAGGAGGGTCGCAGTTTCATCGGCGGCAAGGGGAGGCTCCGGGCGCCCCTGATCGTCCACAATTGTCATGCGCGTGAGTCTAGCGGGCTGCCATCCGGCGTCCGTGGGGCGCGCCGCCGACGCCTCGCCAGCCGCGAACTCGCCGGAAACTCTCCGAGTCGCCGGGAAAGTACGACGAACCGGCAGCACTCCGGCGATTTCGACGACGGCGGGCGCCTCACGCCGTCGTCTGCCTCACCGATTCAAGTCCTGTGACTTTCCGCCCGGGTGATCGCGGCACCCTCGTGGCCCGTTGCGCGCGGCGGCGGATGACGACCTCGGCCACCGCAACATTGATCACCCAGGCCGAGCCCAGCAGCGCCGCCCGGGTCGACTCGTCGGGCGGGCCGACCAGCAGCATCCACGGCAGGCTCACCAGCGCCTGCGTACCCGCGGCGACGCCGATCGCGTAGCCGCKGGTCATCCATGCTCCATGCCGCACAAAGTCCCGGCGCACAATGGCGACGATCCCCAGGACAATGCTCGCCGCCATGGCCGAGCCGAAGACGAGCCGCAGGACGAAGAGCGCCGGGCCGTCGCCGGCCGGCAGCGGATAGAAGGCGGCCATCCACAAACCGGACAGGGCGGCCAGCAGGCCAGCCGGCGCCAGGATGCGGCCCGCGATCCGGTGCCAGCCGCGGCGGCCCCGCAGCGAGGGCAGGAACTGGAATGCCCCGAGCRGGCTGTAGATCGTAACGCAAACAATGTGCGTCACCACGGGAACGGGCGAGGCGAAGAACCGGGCGTTCTGCGGCGTGATGGCCGCACCCCCCGTCAATTCCGTCAGCCGTGCTGCCMCCGCAATGACCGGGATGAGGCTGAGCAGGATCAATCCGGCGGGCACCGGCCACTGGGGGCGACGGCGGACGCGGGGCACGGGGGCGCTGCTGGCTTGAATCGTCATGGCTTGGTCCTTCACTGGAGCGGCCCACGGACTGTTTCACACGGCTCGTGGTGTACGGCGTACACCTGATGCGCACAACGCTAGGTGTACGCCGTACACTTGTCAAGAGGAGACCGCTAGGGAAAGGTGGCCGKATGACCCAGCAAGCGGAACGCACGCGCCGGATCCCCCTCAGCCGGGACCGGGTGCTGACGGCCGCCGTCGTACTGGCCGACGAGGTGGGGATCGAGGCGCTGAGCATGCGCCGGCTGGCCCAGGAACTCGGCGTCGTGCCGATGGCGCTGTACAAGCACGTGGCCAACAAGGAGGAACTCCTCGACGGCATGGTGGACGCGCTCGTCAGCGAGATCGATCCTCCCGCCCGCAATGCCCGCTGGAAGGACGCCGTGCGGCTGAGGGTGCTCTCGGCCCGGCGGGCGCTCTTGCGTCACCAGTGGGCCCGGCAGGTCCTGGAGTCGCGCACCAACAAGACTCCGGCGGTTCTTGGGTACATGGATTCGTTCATCGGGATGTTCCTGGCCGGCGGCTTCTCCGTCGATCTGACCCACCACGTCATGCATGCCCTAGGCAGCCGCATGTGGGGGTTCACCCAGGAGCTGTTCCCTGACTCCGCCGGCGGGACGGCTGGGGGGACCGCCGGCGGGACGGCGGATCTGCCGCCGGAGGCGCAGGCCGCCATGTTCCGCGAGATGGCCGAGCGGTATCCGAACATCCTGAAGGTCGCCGCCTCGTCCGCGCACGAGGACTCCGCGGTGGGGCACGGCTGCGACGACMAGTTCGAGTTTGAGTTCGCGCTGGATCTGCTCCTGGAGGGCTTTGAACGCCTGCACCGGCAGCACTGGACGTCCATGCCGAAAAAGACCTCGACGCCGGCAAAGCCCTGACCGCGCCCTACTCCTCCAGGAACCGCAGCAGGTAGGGGACGATGGTCCGCATGGCCGTCAGGTCGCCGCCGCTCGCAGACAGTTCGCCGAGGTAATCGCCATGGCCGCCCGGCACGATCATCAGGCGCGCCCCGGGAATGACACGGGACATCCGCACKGCGTGTTCTGGGCTCATGACATCGCGGTCGGCGCCCAGGACCAAGGTGCGGGCCGTGATGCGGCGCAGGTCATCGTCCGGCCAGCCGGAGAAGGTCAGGATGCGCTGACGGTCCAGCTCGAACAGCCGCTCGAGGTGTCCGGGCTCCGGATTCAGCCGGCGGTCCGCGCCCTTAAGCGCCTCCGGCATCTCGGCAAGGGTGCCCTTCGCCATGCCGTCCCAGAACTCGTCGCTGACCGCGTCCCGGCTGACGAAGGTGGAGGCGGCAATCAGGCACCGCACGGAGGCCGGATACCKCATCGCCAGTGCCAGCGCGGTATGGCCGCCAGCGCTGAAACCGAGCACGTCCACGGAGTCCACCTTGAGCTCGTCGAGCACGGCTTTGACGTCGTCGGCGGAGTTTTCAGCGGTGAGCGGGCGGCCGGTCGCCGCGGTCCGGCCGTGCCCTTCTTCATCGACGGCGATTACCTGGAGACTCTCGGCCAGCAGCGCCGGGATGAGGCCGGCGAAGTTCGTCTCAATGGTCGACCCTCCGCCGGGGATGAGCAGCAGCGGGGGCTTGTCGGCCCGCGGGTGACCGTGGACCTCGTAGTACATGCGGAGATCGCCATGGGCCGCGTAACCGTGGGTGAAAGTCACAAGGCATCCTAACGCCGCACGCAGCGGGCTKAATAGGGCCAAAGCGGACGACGGCGGGAGGTTCCCGCCGTCGTCCGCTGTCGCTGCAGCTCAGGCGTTGACGGATTCGGCGAGGATCGCGTCCACCTGGCCCAGGGCCTGGTTCATGCCCTCTTCCATGCCCATGGCGACGATCTGCTCCATCTGCTCCTCGGCCTCGAAGGTGGACAGAACGGTCATCCGGGTGCGGCCGCCGATCGGCTCCAGCGTCACGATCCCGTGGATCCTGCCCATGTCGGCCACGGGGTCGCCGTTGTCGTCCGCGAAGCCGTCGTCGAACTCGAGGCGGTGCGGGGCGTCGATGGTGACGAAGCGCCACCAGCCACGGGCCTTCTCGCCCTCGGGGCCCGTCATGTAGTAGCTCGCCTCGCCGCCGGGGACGAAGTCATGCTTCTCGAAGGTGGCCGGCCAGGTGGGCGGGCCCCACCAGCGTTCGAGCTGGCGCGGGTCTTCCCAGATCTGCCAGACGCGCTCGACGCCGGCGTCGAACTCGGCCACCACGGTGAGGCTCAGCGCCTCGAGATTCTTGACTGAACTGACAACGGTCATGACAAACCCTTCCTATCCTTCAGCGTTACTACGTGTTCCCTGCCTGTTTCGTGCCTGCTTCGGTMCTGCCTGATTCTGACTTGCCTGATTCTGACTTGCCTAGTTGCGGGTCGGCTGTCTCGGCGAGCAGGTCGGCGATCCGGTCGGCCCGCTGCCGCCAGATGACCTCGTACTCATCGAGCAGGCGGCGGGCTTTCTGCAGCCCGTCATGGTTGGCCCGCACAATTTGCTCCCTCCCCCGCTTCTCCTTCGAGACCAGCGAAGCCCGTTCGAGCACCGCCACGTGCTTCTGGACGGCCGCGAAACTCATGGCGTAGAGGGCGGTCAGCCCGGAAACCGAGTACTCCCCCACTGTCACCCGGCGCACAATGTCCCGTCGCGTCGTATCGGCGAACGCCTGGAACAAGCGGTCAAGTTCTTCGTCGCTGAGCGGTTCGCCGAGCTGATTCCTGCGTTGATCTACAACCATTTGGTTGCAGGATAGTCCGGGCCTGCGCCAGGTGTCAATGGGGCGGCGGGTGGCCCGGGACGCCGAGTTCGCCGGAGGCCCGCCGATTCGCCGGAAGCTTACGGCGACCTCGCAGGGGTCCGGCGAATTCGCGTGCCTGTTGACGGAGACGTCCGTGCCGGATGGACCCGGCGTGCCGGCCGCGCGCCGGGCGTAGAGTGAGCCCACGAAGCGTGTGGTGATCGACCGCTTCGGCGGCCCCGAGGTCTTGAACGTGGTGGAGGTCGCGGATCCCCGGCCGGGCCCGGGCGAAGTCCGCGTCAAGGTCCTCGCCTCCGGTGTCTCGTTCACCGACGCACAACTGCGGGCCGGCACCTATCTCGGCGGACCGAAGCCGCCGTTCACGCCCGGCTACGAGCTCGTCGGCGTCGTCGATGAACTCGGCCCCGGCTGCTCGCGGATACGCGTGGGAGACCGCATCGGCGCGCTGACAGTGTGGGGCGCCAACGCCGAGAAGGTCTGCGTTCCGGAAGTGTATGCGGTGGAGGTGCCCGAAGACCTCGACCCGGCCGAGGTCGTGAGCCTCGTCTTCCCCTACATGACCGCCTACCAACTGCTTCACCGCACGGCCCAGGCGAAGCCCGGAGAGAGCGTTCTGGTGCACGGCGCGGCCGGCCGCGTCGGCACAGCGATCCTCGAGCTCGGAGCGCTGGCCGGCCTCCGCCTCTACGGGACTGCTGCCGGCCGGGACGGCGGTGCCGTGGAGCGGCTCGGCGCGGTGGCAATCGACTACAAGAACGAGGACTTCCTGGCCCGGGTCCGCGGGCTCACCGGCGACGGCGTGGACATAGCCCTCGACGGGATCGGCGGCCCGTTGTCGCTACGTTCCTTCCGCGCACTCCGGCCCGGCGGACGGCTCGTGGTGTTCGGCCGCTATGCCACCATCGCGCAGGGGCGCAAGAACTGGCCCGGGGTGTTCGCCTGGTATGCGGCAACCGGGAGCGTCGCCCTCTGGGGCTGGCTTTCACCCCGCAGAAAAGTGCTGTCCTACCGCATCCAGAAGTTGCGCATCCATCACCAGGACTGGTTCCAGACGGATTTCCTGGTGCTCCTCGGGATGCTTCGCCGTGGCGAGATCCACCCTGTGGTGGCTGAGCGGCTGCCGCTTTCGGAGGCCCGGCGCGCCCACGAACTACTGGGAAGCACGGCGGCAACAGKGAAGATCGTGCTCGTGCCCTAATCCGGCACGGTCACCGCCGCGTCACCGCGCGAAATCCGGCCGCGCTTAGCCCAGGAACGTGCGGTGGATGTCGCTCCCGTAGCGACGGATGATGTCCCGTTTGGCGGCCTGGAAGGCCTTAAGGTCGCCCGCATGCCCGTGCTGCTCCACGCGGCGCCTGGCCAGCTCGTMCGAGATCACATCCAGGAAGAGCTCGGCCAGTAACAGCCGGGCGGAATCCCGGAAACGGCCGCGGCCGTCCACATACAGCTGGACCGTTGGGGCGCCGGTGTTGATGATGACCTTGCGTTCCGCGGGGCTGTAGACGGCACGGTCCGCACTGTTGTGCAGGGTGCGGAATTCGTAGCCGGTGAAGAGGTCGACGCCGTGATCCCGGCTCGGGCGGTGGACCTCGCGGTGCGCCGCCTGTTGCCCCGAGGCGTCGGTGGTGATGGCGTGGTGCGGCGGCTGGTCGGCGCTGCGGCGGGAGGCGTGCTCAGCGATGACGATCTCGCACAACGCCCAGTAGTCGCCGGCCCGGACAGTGATCTCGCCATGATCCCCCGCCCGGTCCCCCGCCATGGTMCACTCGATCCTCCGCGTGTCCCCAAGCGCGCTGACCGGGACCGGGGCAGGCGCGGGGTCAATCCGCAGTGAACCGGGCAACGCGAGCTCAAAGGTGAGCGTCCCGGCGTCGGGCAGCTGGCCCGGGTCCAGCAGCAGCGTGACATGGAACGCGTGCCCCGGCGGACGGTAGTAGAAGGGCGTGGTGAACCGCAGGGCCGCCGGCGGTGCCACCGCCACCGAGCCGTCGCCGTTCCGGAGCGGCGGGCCCGTCTCCAGCCCCAGATCGATGACGGCCGCCTCGCTCATGTGCTGCAGCAGGTGCTCGATCATCTCGGCGGTCMGCCCCGACGTCGTGGCGCGTTCCAGGTGGGTGAGCTTTTCCTTCTCAGCCTGCACGGGGCCGGCGATCATCCGGCTGACGGCGCGCGAGAAGGCCGCAACGAAGGGGTCCTTGAGATTCAGGCCCTCCCGCTCGTCGCTGATKATCGCCTTGCCCCGGCCCAGCATCTCGGTCAGTGCCGGGCAGCGCACGGTGCCGAAGAGGTATTCCGTGCCCACCTGGTTCTCGTACTCGAACAGTTGGCAGTCGAGCACGGCCATGCCGGATTCAACTACCAGGCCGGCGGTGCGTTCGTCGCCCTTGAGCGTCAGTTCCACGTCCCGGGCCCGCTTGAGCGTGACGGTGAACGGGAACTCCCCACCATCAAGGCTGAAGCTTCCCGGCTGGTCGGGGCCGAGGAGCACGGTGGCCGGCGGCTCCCGAAAACGGATGCTCTCGCTGCCGTAGTCCTCGGCGCCGGGGCGTCCGTGCACCAGCTCCACCTCGCGCCGGTCCAGGACGTCCCGCAGGTAGATGTTGTCCGAGAGTGACTGCAGCAAGGTCGTGTGCTGGGTGATCGTGACGTGGGGATTGTCGACGACGATCGTCACCCGGGTGCCGTTGCCGGCGGCATCGACCGTACCGTCGGCGCCGGCGTCGATGTCCCCGGCGGGGATGCCCAGCCGGGCGTAGTCGGCGGGGAAGGCGCGGCGGTCAGCGCCGTCGTCGTCGTAGAGGTAGCCTCCGTTCTCGCCGCGGAAGACGTCGATTCGGGTGAACCGGCCGTTCTGGATGGTCTCGATCCAGCCGTGGCCCAGGCCGAAGATGGCCTGCTTGAGGCCGCGGCCGAAGTACCCGCGGCCGGCGCCTTCGCCGCGGGCGAGCGGGCTGTGCGCGCCGCCGTAGCTGAGGATGCGGCCGGCCTGCTCGAAGGACATGCCCTCCGCCTGGTCGCTGACCATCAGCACGGCCCCGGCGTGGTGGCGCTCGTAGCCGACGTGGATTCGGCCGGTCACGGAGGCGCCGGCCTTTTCCAGCCGGGAGTAGCTGTMGTCGCTGTTGGTGATCAGTTCCACCAGCGCCTTCTCCACCGAGGCGAAGCGCCGGGAGTCGATCCCGATCACCCGCTGGTCCACTTGGATTTCGGCAACCGTCATGCTGTTTACCTCGCTCACAACTTCGCTGTTGCTGCGCTCTGCTGATTAGGCCTTGCTGTCGGCCCGTCGGCACCGGACCGGGCCGATACGTGGAGCGTAGCAGTTCGGGCGCCCACACCGTTCCCCACGGCCGAGTTCGCCGGAAAGCTGCCAATTCGCCGGAAGGTTCCGGCGAGCACGCAGGTTTCCGGCGAATCCGGCGCGCAGCCTCGGCGTGGGCCGCAGACCCGTTGCATGGTTCCGAGTCTGTGCGATGGAGGATAGTTTTAGGGCATGACGGCAAGCTACAGGTACGACGTCGAGATCCTCAATCTTCTCGTCTCGCCGGCGCACGCCTACTTCGGCCGCGCGCGGGACGGTGCGGCAGATGTCCCTACGACGGACGCGGAGCGGGCCGAACTGGTGGCCGGTAAGGGCATCGTCGGTGACCGGTTCTTCGGCAAGGCCGCGCACATGGATGCCGCGGTTACCCTTATCGCCGTCGAGTCCCTCGAGGCGATGGCCGCGGAACTGGGCGTCGGGCCCTTTGACCCGCTCCTGACCCGGCGCAACGTGGTCCTCCGGGGCGCCCACTTGGCTCCCCTGTTTGGCGAAGACTTTGCGCTCGAATCGGGCGGGGACGTGGTCAGGTTCCGGGCCGGTCGCCCCGCCCACCCCTGCGCCTGGATGGACCGGATGCTCGCGCCCGGGGCGCACGCCGCCATGCGGGGTCGGGGCGGCGTGCGCTGCCAGCCGCTCTCGGACGGTTTCCTGAGCCGCGGGCCGGCCGTGCTGGTGAGCCCTGTCCCGCTCGAGCCAGAAAAAGCCGGCCAGGCTGTGGTGCTCCGGCCGACACGGCTGCCGTAGCAGTCACCGCATTGCGCATGGTCCGGTGCTCACAGCCACAGCCGATTTCGCCGGAAGGCCGCCAATTCGCCGGATGCTTCCGGCGAATTGGCAGGTTTCCGGCGGCTCCGGCCCGGAGGCTCCTGCTGGGTACGGCTGGGCTGCGGCGACGGGCGCGTCTGCCSGCGGCCAGGTTTGGTCGAGCCCTTTGATCCGCCGGTACGCGACGCGCACAAACCGCACGCYATTGGAGGCGATACTCACCACCCCGAAGAACGCGAAGCCGAACACCGGGTCCACCGCCTCGGCGATCTTCAGCACGGCGATTCCGGCCAGGAAGTAGATGCCGCCTTCCAGGGTGTTCACGCCCAAGGAGAGCAGGCTCAGGCCGCGGGTTGAGGCGCTGGCCAGGCCMTCGTACGCGGCGGGGACGGCGTAGAAAAGCGTCGATACGCCCAGAATGAGTCCGAGGGCGTCCTGAACGGGCATGAAGAACCGGGCGCCAATCGTGGCGACGGCAAGGGCCGCCGCCGAGCCGGCCCCGGCCAGGACAATTTCTCGCCTCTTCCGGGTCTCGGTCCTGGCCACTTCCCGGCACAGGAAGGCATGGATCACGATCCACAGGATATTGGCCGTCAGAACCCACCAGCTCTGGACCAACAACGCCAGGGCCAGCCAGCCCAGTCCGGTGCCGGCGAGCACGCCCAGGCTCACGCCGCTGACGCCGTCGCTGGTCCCGGTGCGCCGCACCCGCAGGAGCGCGGGAACTGACCGGACGAACTCGACGGCGATCAGGGCCAGCCCGGCAAGCGCRGCGGACGTCTCGGCGACCAAGTTGTTCCTTCAGGTTCCTGCGACCATTGCGCAGTTGAAGCCACCATAGCCGAGCCGTGACGGGCACGGCTCGGCCTCTGATGGCAGTGCCTACGAGAAGCGTCCCGGCCGGAAGGTTGCCAGCATCGGGTGCTTCTTGCCGGTCATGATCTCGCCGKCGAGAAGTTCGCCGGCGATGAGGCCGAGCGTGGCCCCCGAGTGGGTGAAGGCCACGAAGCAGCCGGKCACCTGGCCGAGTTCGCCGAAGACCGGCTCGCCGTCGCCCGGGATGGGCTTGTAACCGATCTTCCAGGAGGCAGGCTTGAGTTCGGGGTTGCCGGCGATGAGCTTGGAGGCTTCGTCGGCGAGTTCCTGGACGACGTCATCGGGGATGCTGAAGGAGCCGTCGGCGTGTTCGGTGATGTGCTCTTCGTACCAGTCATGGTCCAGGGCGAGGGTGTTGCCGGGGTTGGGCCGGACGGCGGCCCGCGGTGTGTTCAGCACGGCCTGCAGCCCGTGCTCCACGGGTTTGGTCACCACCAGCATGGAGACCGGGGAACCGTTCGGGATATCGACGCCGAGGGGGGCGACGACGGCGGGCGTTGCGGCGCCGCACGCCACCAGCACGGTGTCTGCCTCGTAGGTGGCGCCTGCGGCCGTCTCGACGCCGGCGGCCCGGCCGGCGTCGACCGTCACGGAGACTTTGCCGGCGTTGAGGACGAGTTCGCCGCCCCGGGCGTGGAATTCCTCCATCAGGAAGTCCACGAGGTCGGGCAGGCTGACCCAGCCCTCGCCGGGGTTGAAGATGGCGTTCTCCGGCACGGCGTCCGGATCGATGCCGGGGGTGGCTGCAGGAATCTGTTCGGGGGCAAGGAGCTTGGAGTTGTAGCCGATGGACGTCTCGTAGTCGTGGCGGGCTTCCGTGACGGCCGCCTGTCCGGCGGCGTTCCACATGAGACCTCCGCCGAACTGCAGCCAGTCCCGGCCGGGGTCCGCGGCGAAGAGGGTGCGGTACCGGTCCACGCCGGCCACCCGGAGCTGGTGGTACGGGGTGGACCGTTCTCCGGCGGAGTTAAGCCACGACAGTGAGCGGCCCGTGGCCTMGCTGGCAAGGCCGCGTTCGCTCAGGAGGATGACGGAGGCGCCTTCGCGGAGAAGGTGGACKGCGGTGGAGACGCCGAGGATGCCGCCGCCGATGATGGCGACGCGTTTGGTTGAGGGCGTGGAGGACATGGGTCTCCCTTTCGTTGCGTAGTGGGTTTGGGTTGCGCACGGGCCTTGGCCGGGGGCAGTGTGGCTAGGCGAAGGCGCKGATCGTGTCGATGACCTTCAGGACTTCGAGGGACTCTGCGGGGTCCACAGGTAGCGGGCCTTCGCCCCGGAGGGCTGCTGCCAGCCGGGTGTAGAACTCCGGATAGGCGCCGGCCCGGGCGGGGACGGTTTCGGTGGCGCCATCGACGCCGACGCACMCMCAGGCTTCCTCGGGGTCGACGCCGTAGGCGGGATCCGAGGGCGTCATGCCGGCTGCGAGGGCCGGCTCCTGGCTGTCCAGGCCCCACTTGGTGTAGCCGGCCTCGGAGCCCAGGACATGAAACCGCGGGCCCACCTGGGCCGCCAAGCCGTTCATCCACAGCCGCGACCGGACCCCGGATTCATGGAGCAGGGACACGAAGGCCTCGGTGTCGGCGCCATCCGGGTCCGGGCCGTGGTTCGCGGTCTCCCCATAGCTTTCCGTCACGGCACCAAAGAGCTGGATGGCCTGGTCGATCAGGTGGGCGCCGAGGTCGTTGAGGATGCCGMCGCCGTCGGACACTGCGGCGGTGTCCCGCCAGTTGCCGAAGCCTTCCGGCCGCCACCACTCAAAGCGCGACTCGAAGGTGCGGACCTCACCCAGCGCGCCTTCCCGGAGAACGTTGTGGAGCGTCAGGAAGTCGGCATCCCATCGCCGGTTCTGAAATACCGTGAGCTGCACGCCGGCGTCGGACGCCCGGGCGATGAGCGCTTCGCCCTCGGCCGCCGTCGTGACGAACGGTTTGTCCACCACCACGTGGAGGCCGCGGGCCATGGCCGTTGCGGCGAGGTCGAAATGGGTCAGCGGCGGCGTGCCAAGGACCAMGAGGTCCAGGTMGCCAGCGAGGTCGAACAGGGATTCCGGCGTCGGGACGATCCGKGCGTCAGGGTAGAGCCGTGCCGCTTCCGCGGCGCGGACCGGATCCGCCGTGACGATCACGTCCAGCGAGTAGTCGGGATGCGCCGCGATCAGCGGTGCGTGGAAGACTCTGCCCGAGATTCCGAAGCCGACGACGGCGGTGCGGATGGGTGCCGCTCCGGTATTTCCCTTCAGGGTCTCCATCAGAGCACTTCCGAGAGGAAGCGCTGGAGGCGTTCGCTTCGGGGGTTGTCGAAGAGCTCGGCGGGGGTTCCGGACTCGACGACTTCGCCTTCGTCCATGAAGACGACCTGGTCCGCGACTTTGCGGGCGAATCCCATCTCGTGCGTGACCACGAGCATGGTCATGCCGCGGCGACCCAGGCCTGCCATGAGGTTCAGCACCCCCTTGACCAGTTCCGGGTCCAGGGCACTGGTGGCCTCGTCGAAGAGCATGACTTCCGGTTMCATGGCCAGGGCACGGGCGATCGCCACGCGCTGCTGCTGTCCGCCTGAGAGGTCGCGGGGGCGGTGGTCGGCGCGTTCGGCGAGGCCGACCTCGGCGAGGCGGCGACGGGCGCGTTCCCTGGCTTCGGCTTTGGGCATGCCCTTGACACTCCAGAGGGCCAGGGCCACGTTCTCGAGGGCGGTGTGGTCCGGAAAGAGGTTGAAGTGCTGGAACACCATGCCGATGCGGGCGCGCAGGAGGTCCGGCTTGACCGCCAGGGCGCTCTCGCCGGCCAGGAGCACGTCCCCGCTTTTGGGTTCATGCAGACGGTTGACGCCGCGCAGGAGGGTGGACTTGCCGGAGCCGGAGGGCCCGATGATGCACGTGGTGGTGCCCGGTGCGACGGTGAGGCTGACGTTGCGGAGCACCTCGATGTCGCCGTAGGCCATGGTGAGGTTCTTCAGTTCCAGGCTGGAGCCGTGGAAGGTCTCGATGTCCGGGGCTGCGTTCTTTGTGGTGTTGCTGGCGAGGCTCATGTGTTGCTCCCGGTGGTCAGCGGCGAGGCCGCGGCGAGTTCCTTGACTTCCTTGAGGCCGCTGCTGGGGGCGGCGGGGCGGCGCCGGCCGGTGCGGAAGCGGTTGTCGAAGTGGTTGACCAGGTGGGTCAGGGGCACCGTKATCAGCAGGTAGAAGATGCCGGCCATGACCAGGGGCGAGAGGTTGCCGGAGAGGACGGCGGCGTCCTGGCCGACGCGGAAGAGTTCCCRTTCGGTGACCAGCAGGCCCAGGAAGTAGACCAGCGAGGAGTCCTTGACGATCGCGATGAACTGGTTCACCAGCGCCGGTAGGACCCGGCGGACGCCTTGCGGAACCACCACGAGGGCCATGGATTTTGCGTAGCTCATGCCGAGGGCGCGGCAGGCCTCGCCCTGGCCCTTGTCCACGCTCTGGATGCCGGCGCGGAAGATTTCGCCGATGTAGGCGCTGGCGATCAGGCTCAAGGCGATGATGCCCAGGGGGTAGGGCGAGGGTCCGAAGATCGACTGGCTGAAGCGGGCGAATCCCTGGCCGATCAGCAGGATGGTCAGGATKGCCGGGAGGCCGCGGAAGAGGTCCGTGTAGATCCGTGCCGGGACCCGCAGCCACCTGGAGGGGGATATTCCCATCACCGCGACGATCATGCCGAGGGCAACTCCGATGATCGTTGCTGCGATGGAGATGATGAGGGTGTTGAGGAGTCCGACTCCCAGAAGTTGGGGCAGGACTTCGKCCATTGCGTCGAAGTCGAAGAAGGTGCGGGTGATGGTGCTTAACCAGTCCATGGTTGCTCTCAGACGTAGGTAGCTTGTGGATCCCGGGCGGGCCGCGCTGCGCGGCCCGCCCGGTCAGGTGGCCGCCGGGCTAGGTCCCGGACGTGCCTCGTTGTGGGGACGCTTACTTGCTKGGGGTCGGGCTGGCTGTCTGTTCGGCCTTKGGCAGGTACTGCTCGGGCATCGGGGAGCCCGGGAACCACTTCTGGTACAGCTTCTTCCAGGTGCCGTCCTCCATGGCCGCGGCCAGGCCCTTGTTGAGGGCGTCCTTGAAGGCGGTCTTGCCCTTGGCCACGGCGAACCCGGCGGGGGCGTCGAAGGACGGGATGTCCGCTGCGCTGACCAGGCCGTACTGCGTTTCATAGGCCTTGGCGGCCTCGTAGTCCAGGAAGTGTGCATCGACGGATCCGCTGTTGACGGCGGCGATTGCGGTGTTGTTGTCCGGGAAGCGCACCAGGCTCGCGGAGGTGAAGTTCTTGACGGCGTAGGCCTCCTGCAGCGTTCCCTGCACGACGCCGAGGCGCTTGCCGGCGAGCCCGTCGGCGCCGGTGATGCCTGAGGTCTTCGTGGTGATGACGGTCAGGTAGCCGGCGAGGTAGCCGTCGGAGAAGTCGACGGTCTGCTTGCGCTTGTCCGTGATTCCAATGGCCGCAACGCCGGCGTCGAACTGKCCGTTGGCGACGGCGGCGAGCAGCCCGGAGAAGTCCTGTCCGGTGAAGACGACTTTGTCGATTCCGGCGCGGTGGGCGACGTCCTTGAACAGTTCGACGTCGAAGCCCGTGAAGTTACCCTGGGCGTCGGTGAAGGTGTAGGGCTTGGAGTCACCGAGGCTGGCGACGCGAATGGTGCCGGGCTCAATCAGGCCGTAGGGGTTGTCCGCCGGCGAGGACGAGGCGGAGGAGGTTCCTCCGCAGCCGGACAAGGCCAGGACCGCGGCAACAGCGGCGGCGATCAGCGCCACCGGGCGGCGCATTTTGTTTCCTGTGTTCACAGCGTTTTCCAATCGTGGGAGTGAGGGGCGAGGCGGGCGGGCAATTGGCCCCCGGGTGCGGACTGTCGATGCGAGCCTTGCTGAGTCCGGTCTCAGTCCCTAAGATTGAGACCGGACTCACACCGATTGCTAGAAATGTAATCGAAGCCACATGGGGCGTCAAGAGTCMGCTACGAAAGGCCGTAATGAATAGTGATGCTTCCCGGCGCCGCGATGTCACTGTCGCCGACGTCGCCAGAGCCGCCCAGGTTTCCAAGGCCCAGGCTGCCCGCGCCCTGGGCAACTACGGTGCCGTGAGCGACGACGTCCGTGAGCGGGTGCTGGCCGCCGCCGAGGAGTTGGAGTACCGGCCCAACGAGCTCGCCCGCAGCATGAACACGGGGAAATCGCACACCATCGGGGTGGTGGTCGGCGACATTGAAAACCCCCATTTCGGCCTCGCCACKCGGGGCATTACCGACACCGCCAAGCGCAGTGGTTTCAACGTCATCCTGATCAACACGGATGAGGATACCGAGGCRGAAGTCGATGCCGTCCGGGTGCTCCTGGACAAGCGCGTGGATGGCCTGATCGTGGCGCCGGCGTCATCCGTGGAAACGCAACATTTACGCCGCGTTCACGAATCCGGGCGCCCGCTGGTCCTGCTGGACCGCAAGGCGCCGGGGCTCGACGTCGACACCGTGGCGGTGGACATGGAGGACATCTCGCACGACTCCACGAGCTACCTCATCGGGGCCGGACACCGGAGGATCGCCTTCGTCTCCACCCTCAAGACGGACGAGCCGTACCGCGACGGCATGGTCCTGGACTCGTCCCAAATCTCGGACCGGCGCGACGGCATGAAACGGGCGTTCGATGAGGCGGGTCTGGACCTGCCGGACGATCTGATCCGCCTCAACGCCGGCGACAACGAGTCGATCAGGAAGATCACCCGCGAGCTGCTGCAGCGCCCGGACCCGGCGACGGCGATCATCGCCTCCGACGGCCYGATMGGCCTCAGCGTCGTTGAAGCCATCCAGGAGCTGGGTCTGCGGATTCCGGACGACGTCTCCTTCCTCATGTACGACGACTTCGCCTGGACCCGCCTCACCACCCCGCCGCTCACGGTCATCGCGCAGCCCGTGTATGACATGGGTGTTGCGGCGGCGGCGGCCCTGATCCGGCAGATCGAAGGTCGGAAGGCCCCTGCGCCCGCGCCGACGTTCACGGCTCGGCTAATCCGTCGCGGCTCGGTCGCAGCCCCGCGGGTGACCGGCGTCGGCAACTAATCTGCKGCATGCCAGGGCCCCTAGGGACTTTGGACACGGGCACGGGCAGCCCCGCCGCGCCTAAAGTTGAACATGGCCTGTTCCGACGCGTCTCATGACAACTCCGGGGGCACGGAGGCGGGCACAGATCCGTCATGGAGCTGACGGTCCTAGTTCTCATCGCCGCCGCACTGTTCGCGTGGGCGCTGGTATCGGCGCGGCTGCAGCAGGCGGACCTGACCGCTCCCATAGTGTTTACTGCTGTCKGCATGGCCTTGGCCTGGGCCGGGCTGGTCGATGCCGCGTCGCCCCCGGCGGCCATCACCCCGGTTGTCGAGGTCACCCTGGTGTGGGTGCTGTTCTCCGACGCCGCCCGTCTGCCCCTTCAGGAGTTGCGCCGGGACGTGGGCCGCTATGTGCGGCTGCTGGGAATCGGCCTGCCGCTGACGATTGTGTTCGGGTGGGTCCTGGCCGCCTGGTTCTTTCCCCAGTTCGGACTGTGGCTGGCCCTGCTCGTCGGTGCGGCGCTGGCCCCTACTGACGCCGCGCTCGGGATCCCCGTGGTAACGAACCCKGCMGTGCCGTCGCGGATCCGCCAGCTGATCACCGTCGAGAGCGGCCTCAACGACGGCATCGCCACCCCGGTCGTCATGRTCGCGATCGCCGGYGCGGCCGCCGCSGCAGGYMTGGAGAGYGCMGCCGGTCCCGGCGGYGCGRCCGTCGARCTGCTCATCGGCGCCGGCGTGGGCGCGGCAACCGGCGCCGCGGGCGGGTGGCTGCTGMGGCTGGCCCGYCGCCGCGGRACCGCCGCCGAGGACTTCGCCGGCATCGGAGTCCTTGCCCTGAGCCTGCTCGCCTACACCGSCGCCCTCGCCGTGGGSGGCAACGGATTCGTCGCCGCGTTCTGCGGCGGCCTGGCGTTCGGCACCTGCGCCGGCCGACGGGGTCCGGCCGAACTGGTCTTYGTCGAGCAGATGGGCGGCCTGGTTTCACTGCTCGTTTGGCTGGTCTTCGGAGCCATCGCCGTTCCGACGATGGTGGCGCACTTCGTCCCCCTGACCATCGTGTATGCCGTGCTCAGCCTCACGGTCGTGCGCATGCTGCCGGTGGCRCTGGCCTCGATCGGTACCGGCCTGGACCGGAACACCGTCCTGTTCGTGGGCTGGTTCGGTCCGCGCGGCCTGGCATCCCTCGTGTTCGCGCTGCTGGCGCTGGAAGCCGTCGGGCCCGCGTCGGATCAGGCGGTGGCCGTCATCACGGCCACCGTGCTGCTCAGCGTCCTGGCCCATGGATTGAGCGCCGCGCCGCTGGCCGCCCGCTACGGACGCGCCGCCGCCGCAGCCGGCCCCGAGCCCGKCGGTCCGGTGCCGGTCACCCCTGCTCCCTCCCGGGGCCTGAGCCGCAAGTTCACGGCCTTCCGTCGTTTCGAGTCACACGGACCATAAAAGCGAAATCCGCCCGAGACGAGGACGCACCCCCTGTGGGCTCTGGAAAGGCAGGGCGGGGACGGTAATTTCCCGGACTCGGCAGCCCTGACGGCTCCGGTTGCTGGAATATTTCCCGCCTTCGAGCGGGGGCTCCGCGGCGGGGATTTGGGGATAGCAGAATCAGGATCGTGACGCTTATGGGCACGGTTCTCATCGCTCCCGCGACGCCGAAGAGCACCAGACTGGTGAGGGTGCTCAACATGAGGCTGTCACCTGCCCCGGGAGACACCCTGACGGCACGTCATGCCTTCGGTACGTTGCCGGCGTCGGTGTCCGGGCGGCCTGGTCGCGGCCGTCCGCGGCGGGCACGGATCGCGTCGTCTTCTTGCTTTAGGAGCAGTTCCACGTCTTTCCTGTCGCCCGTCAACGGCCGCCACCATGAGATGGACGGGTCTGAATCGAGCAGGATGGCGCGGGCAAAGAGGGTCAGGGGGACAGCGAGGATGGCGCCGACAGGGCCCAGGACCACGGCCCAGAAGAGGACAGAAACAAAGGTCAGGGTCTCGCTGAGTGACACAGCGTTGCCCACGTACTTCGGCTGAATGATGGACTGGATCACGCTGTTGATCCCGCCATAGATGATGATGATGGCCCAAACGGTCGGCCAGCCGCCGGTGAGGAATCCAAAGAACAGCGGCGGGACGATCGCGATGAAGTAGCCAATGTTGGGGATGAAGCTGCAGATGAAAGACAGCAAACCCCAGAGCAGGGCTCCCGGGACCTGCAGGATGACCAGGACCAGCCAGTTGAACAGGCCCTGGGCGATCCCGAGGACCGTGGTGGCGACCATATAGCGGCGCACTCCGGTGCCGAAACCGATGAAGGCGGAGACCACTGCCGGCCGGTGGTAGGTCAAATGGGTCAGGATCGCCGGTACGCGCGAGCCGTCGACCGCCATGAGAATGAGCATCGTCAGGATGATCACGAGGCTGCCCATCAGGCTCGCTATGTTCCCCAGCAGGCCGCCGAGGAATCCGATGATGCGGCCCGGAGTGAACCCGTTGAGGACCTCCTGGACTTGCTCCGGTCCGAAACCTATAGACTCCAGCGTCGCGGCGATGGAGTCGCCGAGCTGGGCCACCTCGGGAGCGTATTGCGGCAGCAGCGCGGAGAACTGCGCGAGGGAGGCAATGAGGATTGCGGCGAAAGCGATCAGCAACCCGAAGACGGCGGCAATCGTGGTTCCCGTGGCGATGCCCCGGGAAATTCCCCGGGCCTGCATCCAGCGGCGAATGGGATGAACACACARMGTGAGCACGAACGCAAAAAATACCGGGGTGACGATTCCCCTCATCGCGCCCAGGCCGAACGCCACCACGGCCGCGCCAGCCAGGAAGAGCAATATGGTGACGGTGCGGGGGAGGGCCGGACGTGGGTCGGATTCCGATGATGCCGGCTCCATGGAGCCCTCCTTGGTTCAGTCTTGCCGTATTTCAGKTGAGGAGGCGTGATGAGTGGACAGGTCTGTGGCTTACGTCCCGCTTCTTGGCCGTTTCCCCTCGGGGGCAATCCCGGTCTGGGTTTGCGGGTCGGGTGTCACAGGACCCTCCTTGGCCGGTGCCCGGCGCGGGGAGTCTTAGTCGCAGCGTCGTCCAGGCATTCGTTGAGGGTGATGGCGGCGTCGATGAGTGCGAGGTGCGTGAACGCCTGCGCAAAATTGCCGATCTGTTCACCGGTGGTAGCGATTTCTTCGGAGTACAGGCCCAGGTGGTTCGCGTACGTGAGCATTTTCTCGAACGTCAGGCGTGCTTCGTCGACCCGGCCGGCGCGCGCCAGCGCGTCGACGTACAGGAAGGTGCACAGCGAGAACGTGCCCTCGGAGCCGCGGAGACCGTCCGGCGAGGCGCTGGGGTCGTAGCGATAGACCAGGCTGTCGGAGACGAGTTCGGCATCCATCGCCTTGAGGGTCGAGCGCCACATCGGATCATCCKGCGAGACGAACCCGACCTGTGACATCTTCAGCAAGGAGGCATCGAGCACCGTGTCGCCATACTGCTGGACAAAGGCCTGGCGCTCGGGGCTCCAGCCCTTTTMCATGATTTGGTTGTAGATCGCGTCCCGCTCGGCCATCCACCGGGCCATGGGTGCCGGACGGCCGTGCGACGTCGCGAGCCGAATGGCACGGTCGAACGCAACCCAACACATCAACCGCCCGTAGGTGAAGTCCTTGCGCCCGCCCCGGGTCTCCCAGATTMCTTCTTCCGGCTGGTCCCAGTTGTCCGCGAGCCACTCCAGCAGGTCGCAGATGGCGATCCAGCCCGGTTGTCCGATTTCGACTCCGTAACGGTCGAGGTGATAGATGGCGTCGAGCGCCTCGCCGTAAATGTCGAGCTGAAGCTGGCCCGAGGCCCCGTTTCCGATCCTCACCGGGTAGGAGCCGCGATACCCCTCCCAGCCCGTCAGGACCTCCTCATTGAGGTCAGGGCTGCCGTCAACGCGGTACATGATGTTAAGCGGCCCTGTTTCGCTGTCCAGCTGCTCCGTGATGCGGTCCCGGAGCCAGTGGCTGAAGGCAATGGCCTCGTCGACGAATCCCATCCGTACGAGCGTGTGAACCGAAAAAGACGCATCCCRGATCCACGTGTACCGGTAGTCCCAGTTGCGTTCTCCGCCGATCTGTTCGGGCAGGCCTGCCGTGGGGGAGGCTACCAGGGCACCGGTGGGCGCATAGGTCAGGAG
>NZ_JBFTHK010000009.1:0-57905 GCF_056394205.1 Arthrobacter sp. 10T413_2
GCCCAGGTCACATCCCCGGGGCGGTCAACGTGCCCTGCCGCGAGAACCTGGAACCGTMAGGAAGGCTTCTCCCCGAGACGCGGCTACGAGCAAACTTCGAGCGCGCCGGTGTCACCTCCGGMGAGAACACCATTTCCTACTGTGGATCCGGGGTGACGGCCTGTCACAACCTTTTGGTGCTCGAACACCTGGGCGCTGGCAAAGGCCGACTCTTTGTCGGCGGTTGGTCCCAATACGGTCACGCAACCGAACGCCCAGTCGAAACCGTCYGACCTGTGCCGGACGATCCTTTGCGGCAGGGGGCCGAGCGGAAGCCGGCCAACAGCACGGGCAACCACGCCGCGGAGGTCCTCAGTCCGTTGGGGGCCAAGTCGAGCGGATGCATGTCAGCGTGAAGGCCCGCCACGGCGACTCCGGATAGCCGGTTCGATGGCCTCGACGGAGATCAGGACGATTCCGAGGTGCCGGACCTTGGCGCAAGTCCATGCCCGTGATGCCGACGAGCGACAGGACTGACATGAGGACCTTCTCTGCACCGTCCACCTGCGCCTGACCGTCTTCGGCACCCTGCTGCTCCTMGCCGCCGGGTGCGTGCTCTTCGGCGTCTTGGAATGGAACCGGGACCAGACCCTGGGCCCCATGTCGTTGGACGGGAAACTCCTCGCAACCCTGGCCGGCAGCGTCTTCCCGCGCACGGCCGGCTTCAAGRGCATCGATTACGCCTCCGCAGCACCCGAGACCCTCATGGTCACCAATATCCTGATGTTCATCGGCAGGGCAGCGCAGGCGCCCCCAGCGGCATCAAGATCACCACGTTCCTCGTCCTGGGGTTCGCGATCTGGAACGAGATCCGTAGCCGCGACCACGTCACCGTCGCACACCGCTCCATCAGTTCCTCCGCCCAGCGCCAAGCCCTCTCCGTGGCGCTCCTTGGAGTCGCCGCCGTAGTCAGCGGCACGCTGCTGCTTCTGATGTTCACGGACTACAGCCTCGAGAGAGCCCCTCTTCGAATCAATTTCCGCGTTCGCCACCGTGGGCGTAAGCACCGGAATCACCTACGACCTGCCCGCCAACGCCCAATGGGTGCTCATGACCCTCATGTTCACCGGCCGCATCGGCACCATCACCGTCGCCTCCGCCCCGGCAATGGTCGAGAAAGCGGTCGCCTCAGGGATTAGCGCCAGCGCAACGACGAGTCCGCCGGGGTAGGCGGGCTTCCGGGGTGCCCTGTAAGGGTGCGGCATTCAAGAGTGCCTTGACCGCTCACCACGACGGGCACAGACTGGCACTGGCCGAGGCCATGGGACGGCGGATGTGAGAGGACAGACGAATGGACGCTACCGGTACATTTCTGATCGTGGTCGGTGTCGACGGTTCCGAACAGTCACTGGCCGCCCTTCACTGGGCGGTGGACGAGGCACGCATGCKCCGCGGAAAGGTCCGGGCCGTCACCGCCTGGCATTATCCTCCCGTACCGTCAACGGTCGAAGACCGCGGCAGTAACGACTCCTTTCACGCCGCTGAACGCGTCCAGGCCGACGCACTGAAGGCCGTCGCCGCTGAGGACGTGGACATCACGGGAATGCTCGTTCGGGGTTCCCCGGCCACCGCGTTGCTGGATGCCGCCAAAGACGCGGACCTGCTCGTTGTGGGATCCCGGGGACGCGGAGGCTTCTMCGGGCTTCTGCTCGGATCGACCTCCAGCCAGGTCGCCCACCATGCCCCCTGTCCCGTCCTGGTCGTACGGCCCGGGAGCGGCACCTGATTCCTGGCGGCAAGGCAGTTCCGCTCCCGAATTTCTGACGCACACCAGCAGATGGGGGGAACGCGGATGATACCGATGCTCACGCTCGCTTTTGCGGTCCTGCTGTTGTTGGGTGTCCTCATCTCCGAACGTGCCAGCCGGACCGTACTGTCCACCGMGGTGCTGTTCCTGCTCGGCGGCTTCGTCCTGGGCGCGGGCGTCCTCGGCGTCGTTCCGGTAACGCCGGGCGATCCTGTCGTCGGGGTGCTGGCCCAGCTCGCCCTGTTCTCGGTCCTATATACGGACGGCATGAAAGTGGGCTTAGCGGACCTCCGCCGCGCCTGGCGATTGCCGGGCCGGGCGCTGCTCCTCGGACTGCCCCTGACACTACTTATCACCGCCCTCCTGGCCCACTACATTGTGGGGCTCCCCTGGCTCCCGTGCCTGCTGCTCGGTGCGGTGCTCGCACCGACCGATCCGGTGTTCGCGGCCGCCATTGTGGGGCGCAAGGAAGTTCCCGGACGCCTACGCCACCTCCTCAACGTCGAGTCAGGGCTCAATGACGGGCTGGCCCTGCCCGTAGTCCTCGTGCTGCTGGCCCTCGGTGGCGGAACGGATGTCGGGATCGGGGTCCTGGCCGAAGAAATCGTCCTCGGCCTGCTCATCGGTGTCCTGATACCGCTGGTCGTCATCTGGCTGGAACGGCTTCCCTTTTTGATGGCAACCAAAGGGCTGCAACCACTGGTAGCCGTCTCCATCGGACTGCTCGTACTTGCGATCTGCCTGGTGACCGGGGCCAACCTCTTCCTCGCAGCGTTCGCAGCCGGCATCACGGTGGCCACCGCCGGACCGGGCTTCCGTGAGGAATTCGAACAGTTMGGAGAACTGGTCTMCGAACTGCTGAAGCTGGCCGCCATCCTCGTGTTTGGTGCCCTGATCACTCCCACGTTCCTGTTCGGAGAGATCGCATGGGCAGGGTGGGTCTTCGCCATCCTGGCAATCGTCGTGGCCCGCCCGCTGGCACTGATCGTTTCCTTCCTCGGCACCCGACTGCCGGCCAAAGAACAACTCGCCGCCATGTGGTTCGGTCCGAAAGGCTTCGCCTCTGTCGTCTACGGACTTCTCGTCCTCGAATCAAGCGTGGAACGCTCCGACGAGGTTTTCCACCTCGTGGCGCTCGTCATCGTGCTGTCCATCCTCGCCCATTCCTCGACCGACGTCCTCGTCGCCAGACAATTCGACAGCCGACCTCCCCGCACGCCGCAGTAGCCCGCCCGCCCTTCACGCCTCAGGAAGCCTCGGCATGGACGACCAGGACCGGACAGGGTGCGTGGTTGACGACCTGAGTCGAGACCGAGCCCAGGTGCAAACCGGGAAATCCGCCAAGCCCGCGGGAGCCCACGACGACAAGATCCGCCTCCTGGGCAGCGTCGAGTATCACTGAAGCCGGTGAATCACTGTGCATGACCTGCCCGGTGCCAGCCAGGCCCTCATCTGCGAGAGCCTAGACGTTGTGGTTGAAATAGATGATGTTGAGGTAGCCCTKGAGGATCTGCTCCTTGGAATACGTCTTTTCGAGCGAGACGGCGAGTTTCATCTCGCGGATCTTGTCGCCGACCGTTTTGGCGGCCCCGAGGTGAATCAGGTCCGGGCGCCCCGCGGCGATGTGGGACTGGATGATGACGTTGTTGACGTATTGCTGGGTGATGGTGGACGCGCCCTGGCGTCCGCCTCCCGCGGTGGCTGCCAGCGCTCTCAGGATTCCGGTCGGATCGATGCCCCCGTGTTCGTAGAACCGGGCGTCCTCGATCGAGACGATGCCATCGCGGATATAGGGGGACATCTGTTCCAGGGCCACGCTGTCCMGGTTCTGGCTGTAGAAAGTGGCGATAACGGATCCATCGTTGGCGAGGACATCCGTGGACTGGGAGGGAGTGTCGATCTTCAGCTCGTCGGGCAGGTTTGCGACYAGGCCTGCGGAGAACCCTGCCGCCGAACCGGCMACCGCGGCGGCGGGCATCGTCAGCCCCGCMACCATGACCCCGCACACCGCGCCGACCACGAGGAAGAGCAGAAACCGTCCCACGGCGGTCCCGGGATGAGCCATTGAGAAGATCCTTCGCTGTTGGGGGCATTGCCTTCGGTGCTGCTGGCGGGTCACGTGGAACGGCGGTCGAGGACGGCGGCACAGCAGCCCGTCATGCATGACCTCTCGCAATATATGTACTATAGCAAGTATGAATTCCGGCAATTCTCCTCTCAATGGCGGTCCCGGCGTGGGCTCCGGGACCGCCCCCCGCGACGCCGTCGAKGGCACCCTCACCGCCTCGCGCGCCCTTCTGGGCGTGATCGCCAGGTCACTGGCGCCGGTGATGGATACCGTCACGCTTCCCCAGTTCCGGGTCCTCGTGGTGCTCTCCAACTTCGGGCCGCTGCGCATGGGTGAGGTGGCCCACCGCCTGGGTGCGAATCAGTCCAGCTTCAGCCGCTTCGCGGACAGGATGGTCGCGGGCGGTCTGATCGCGCGTTCTGCCAGCCCCGACAGCCGCCGTGAAGTTATCATCTCCCTGACCGACGACGGCGCCCGCGTCTATGCCGAGGTCACGGACGCGCGCAGGCGAGAAATTTCCCAGGTACTGGAGTCGCTTTCCGGCCCGGACCTTGAGGCCGTCCGGACCGGGTTTGAAGTCTTTGCCCGCGCCGCGGGCGAGCCGTCCGCGGACGAGACCCTCATCCTGGGGATCTAGGCATGGCGCCGGGAACTAACMTGCCGGTCCCGGGCTCCGGAGATCCAGGGGAAATGATGAGCGGGCCGATGTGGATGCCGGCCGAGCCTCCGACCCTGGCGCGGGTCCTGGCCTGGCACCCCCAGCCCGTTCCGCTCCTKCCCTGGGCCGCAGTCATCCTGCTGGTGATGTATGGGTGCGGCGTTGTCGTTCTCTACCGCCKGGGCGTCATCTGGCCCCTTGCGCGGACCATCTGGTGGATTCTCRGTCTGGGCATCATCGTGCTCGTCACCGCCACCGGGATCGAGGGCTACGGCATGGAACTCTTCAGCATCCACATGGTCCAGCACATGGTCCTGAACATGCTCGCCCCCGTATTCCTGGTCCTGGGGGCACCGATGACGCTGCTGCTCCGCGCGCTGCCGAGCGGGACCGGGCACCGCGGCCGCCTGCGCCGAGGCGTGCTGTGGGTTCTCCATACGCGCCTTGCTGCGGTGCTGACGCATCCGGCGGTGACGTTTGGCCTGTTCATCATGAGCCTGTACGGCCTGTATTTCACCCCGGTCTTTGACTACCTGATGAGCACATGGTGGGGGCACAACCTGATGCTCATGCACTTCCTGATCATCGGGTTCCTCTATTTCTGGGGGATCATCGGAGCCGACCCCTCGCCCCGGAACCCCACCCGTGGACTCCGGCGCGTCGCGGGCCCGGTCCTCCCGGTCCTTGAATTGGCCGCGACGGCGCCGTTCCACGCGTTTTTCGGCGTCGTAGTCATGATGTCCACGTCCCTCATGGTCAAGTTCTATTCCCTGCCCATGCCCGGATGGCACGTCTCCCCGCTGGCGGACCAGGCCGCCGGYGGCGGAATCGCCTGGGGATTCACGGAACTTCCAACCCTCGTCGTCCTCGGCGCCCTCGTAGCGAAATGGCAAAAATCGGACCAGCGCGCAACCCGCGCCGCCGAGCGGCGCGCTGCCCGCGACGGCGACACCAAGCTGGCGGACTACAACGCCTATCTGGGGTCGCTGCAGCGGCAGAACGAATCCGGGCGCTGACATGGTCCCTGCCAACCCCGCCGGACCGGTCCTGTATGCCTTCACGCTTGGGCTCGTCGCGGCCCTGAACCCCTGCGGCTTCCCCATGCTCCCCGCCTACCTTGCCCTMTTCACCGGCACACCCGACTTCACCGGCACACCCGACGCCGCGGGACGCAAGGCCGCCTTCGGGACGGCGCGGATTACCCGGGGGCTGCTGGCCGGCGCCTGTGTCAGCGCCGGCTTCGTCACCGTTTTCGGCGTGCTCGGGCTGCTKCTCGAAGAGGGCGCCCGGCTGGCCACCGGATGGCTGCCCTGGGTCATGGCCGCCGTCGGGATCGCGATGGCCGGCKCCGGAATCTCCACCCTGCTCGGCCGGGGACCCGCGCTGCACCTGTCCGCCCCCCGTTTCCGCATGCGGCGGTCAGTGCCGGCCATGACGGGCTACGGGGTGGCCTACGCAACAGGCTCTCTGAGCTGTTCCCTGCCGCTGTTCCTGGCAGCCGTAGMCGGCTCCGACACCGGCCAGGGATTCCAGGCCGGCCTCGCCACCTATCTTGCCTACGCCCTGGGAATGGGGCTGTTCGTGACGGCCGCCGCCGTCGTCACCACGACGTTCGGTTCGGCCGCCGTGCGCCGTGCCCGGACAGCGGGACGATGGCTGCCCGCCATCTCGGGAATCACCTTGACCCTCTCAGGGGCCTACCTGGCCTATTACTGGGTGACGGAAMTGCAGGACCCGACGGCAACGTCACCCGTGACGTCGGCGGTCACCGGAGTTCAGGGCTGGCTCGCCGCCGGTGTCGCTGCGCGGCCGCTTCTGTCGGCAATACTGCTCGGCGCCGTCGTGGTGGCCGCGATCGCCGTCGTCATCCACAAGATCGTCACCGAAACGCCGGACACCAAGCCCGGACGCGGGGAAAGGCAGGACCMGTGAACACCACACCGTCAACCTCTGACGCCGCCGACCGCAGGCTCCGGAGGGGCCTTGCTGTGGCCTGGACCGCCGCCGGGCTGGCCATCGCCGTAGCCCTCGCCGGAATCTTCCTTGCTGCCCTCCGGCCGGACTCACCAGCCGGATCCGCGGATTCCGCCGCCGCACAGCCGGCCATGAGCCCCGCCGCGGCCCAGCTGCTGCAGCTCGACGTCTTGTCCGCCCCGCTGGACACCGCCCCGGACTTCACTCTCACCGACCAAAACGGAAAGAACGTCACCCTGTCCCAATACCGGGGGAAGTCCGTCGTGCTGTCCTTCAACGACGACGAGTGCKAGGACCTGTGCACGCTGCTGGCCCAGGACGTCGCCGCCGCCAGCACCGATCTGGGTACGGCGGCCGCCGACGTCGTCTTCCTCTCCGTGAACGCCAACCCTCTACATACCGCCGTTCAGGACGTGAAAACCTGGACCGATGGCCACGGCCTCGCCTCCGCCGGCAACTGGGTCTTCGGCACGGGAACCCCCGGACAGCTCTCCACCGTGGCTGCCGACTATCACGTGCCGGTCAGCGTCGACGCGGAGACCGGCGAGGTGGTCCATGGATCCGAATTGTTCTTCATCGACCCCGCCGGCAAGGAAGCGGCCATCGGGCAGTTCGGCACCGGCTCCGCGAACACGGCCCTGTTCGCCCAGGCCATGGCCCAAACGGCGGCGGACCTTTTGCCCGGCCGCTCCGGTGCACCKGTTGGCGGCCCCACTCCCTCCGGCACCGCGCCCGCCGGGCCGGCGATACTGGGCCAGCCTGCCCCGGCCTTCACCCTGCCCGGGCTCGCTGATCCTGGAACGCAGCTCTCCCTGGACACGACGAAAGGCCAGTACACGGTGGTGAACTTCTGGGCCAGCACCTGTAGCGCCTGCATCGGCGAAATGCCTGAACTCCAGAAAGCACACCGCGATCTGGGCGCGTCCGTGGCCTTCCTTGGAATCGACGTCGCCGACCCCGCCGGACCGGCGGCCGCCCTGGCCGCAAGGAGCGGCACGAGCTACCCGCTGCTGGCCGACACCGCTGGCACCACCGCGGGGGCCTACCAGATCACCGGACTGCCCTTCACCGCCATCGTCGCACCCGACGGCACACTGGCCGTCCGTCACCCGGGAACCTTCAGCGCCGAGCAGCTCGAATACGTCCTCCACACCCTGGAAAATGCCCCCTCCTGATTCGATGAGCTAGTGCAACACGGGCTTCGGAAAGCAGCCAGACAGCGGGAGGCAGGAGGACGGCAATGCTAGAACCACACTGTAACGAACGGGGTTGTTCATGATCGGGGGCCGGGCAGCGCAGATCAGGGACGCACTGCGGACACAGCTGTGGCCATTGCCCGCCCTGTCCGTGGTTGTCGCAGTCATCCTCGGCATCGCCCTGCCGATCCTCGACGCCGCGGTAGACGACGCACTGCCGCAGGGCTTTGCAGCCCTGATCTTTGGAGGCGGCCCCGAGGCAGCCCGGGCCGTGCTGCAGGCCGTTGCGGGGTCCCTGATCACAGTCACCTCGCTGACCTTTTCCCTCACCGTGGTGACCCTCCAGCTCGCCAGCAGCCAGTTTTCGCCTCGGTTGCTGCGCACCTTCTCCAGCGACAKGTTCGTCCACGCGACCCTGGCGTTGTTCCTTGCCACCTTCGCTTTCGCCTTGACCGTCCTGCGCAGCGTCCGGACGGAAACCAGCCAGAGCCCCTCCTTCGTCCCTCAAATCTCCGTCACCTTGGCCTACACCCTGACGATAGCCAGCATCATGGGTCYCGTTCTCTTCCTTGCCCACCTGAGCCGTGAGATCCGCATTGAAACTATGATGCGCAGKGTTAACTCCGAAACCCGGGCAACGATGGACCGCGTATTCCCGGCCCACCGGCCATCCCGGCAGCCCGAACCATCCACGGGTGCCGGCAGCATGGGCATCCCCTGCTCACACTCCGGCTTCCTCACAGCGCTGAACAAGAAAGCGCTTCTGCGGGCCGCTGTGGAAGCAGGTGCCGTGATCCGAATAGACTCCGAGCCCGGCAGTTCCCTGGTGGAAGGAGTTCMTTTTGCAACCGCGTGGCCCCTGCCTCCCCGGCCCTTCCTCAGCCCGGAAACCGCGGAGCAGTTGCGGGAACAAATCAACGCGGCGGTCGACACCGGCTTTGAACGCACCAACGTCCAGGACGTCGGCTTTGGTTTCCGTCAACTGTCGGATGTCGCAGCTCGCGCCCTCTCCCCGGGCATCAACGATCCGACCACCGCCGTGCACGTGATCGGCCACCTCTCAGACCTGTTGTGCAGACTGGCCGAAAGGAGCCCCGGACCGGAAGGGCTCACGGACGACAACGATGAGGTCAGAGTCATTCTGTCCCAGCCCCGGATGGGGGACTTCCTGGACCTGGCCATCGCGCAGTCGCGGCAATACGGGGCTGGAGACCCCGCCGTCGCCGAAAGGCTACTTGTCCTACTCCGGGAGCTCTCCTGGCGGGACAAACGGGAAGAATACCKTGGCGAGGTGCTGGTTCAAGTGGCCCAGATGCGAGAGGCCATCGCGGCTTGCCCCTACACCAGCGTCGAACGCMAACGCCTCTTAGGCCTCGCTGAGGCCTTGTCATCCGGTGCAGCTTGAGAATCACCCTGCACCGTCGCGCCCGCACGCCAATAAGGAGACACGCCCTGGATCCCGGCGAGGGTCATCGACGCTAGCTGGTGACGAGCCGTTCGTGGTCGAACATCCGGGCTGGTTGCGCCGGCCGCTAGTGTTTCAGCGGCGCGAGCTGTATTTGCTGAGCAAGCGCGTAAGCGATCGGAAGATCGCTGTCGCTCTCGACGAAGACCCGGCCGATGACGAGTGCGGAATTCGTTGGCGAAGAAATCTGCGTCATGCCGTTCGGTACGGTTCCCTTCCAGCCGGGCGCGCTGAGAACATAGTCGCCGGCCTGGGTTCCCGTCGTGCGTTTGCCGGCGTAGGCGAAATTGGCGCTCGTCGACGGGTCGGTGAACTGCACGCTGAAGTAACGGCCGGCCATGTCCGGCACGTGCAGGACCTGCGGCMCCGTGCTCAAGTCGAGCCAGCCGCCAACGTAGAGCAGGTCGTTGGCTCCGGTTGCCATGAGGCTCCCGCGCGTCCCCGACGGGGAAGGKGTGCCGGGCACGGCGTAGAGCTTGTTGACGGGGATCGGGCCGTCGCCGAACCCATGCTTGAGGATCGCCCGCTTGTATCCGCTGACCGTCAGACGCGGCCAGAGGTAGATGAAGGCCGGCGCGCCAAGCACCCATACGATGACTGCCGCTATGGCGAGCGGAATGATCTCGTCCCCGCCGGCGATCCGCCGGTAGAGGACCCAGGCGAAGACCGCCAGTATGACGGCTGTGAGGGGACGTCCGTGCTTCAGGATGAGGCGGTTCATGTCACTGCGCCCTGACAACGGGCGGCACTTGGTAGGTGCCGTCGAGAATTGCCGCGCCAGGCAGATACACGCGGAACATCAGCTTGAACTTCCCGGAAGGAGTCGGCAGCCAGTTCTCCTCGTGCCCGCCGGGAGCCTGATGCTGGAGATGGACATCGACTGACCCGTCGGCGTTCTGCACGAGAGGTGAACTGCCACCAACGCTGTAGCGATTAGTTGGATTGGCCACCATATACCCGGCGACGTCGGTCGCAGTGAGCGACCAGAAGGCGTCATTCGGCGGGAGTTTCCCGGCAGGAAAATGCAGGACGTAGCCATGCCCGCCGCTCAGCGCATGCCCTGAGCCATCCATAGTGGTCGTCCAGTATGCGGCCTCTTCAAACACATTGACGACSGGCAGGGCTTTGGCGCAGGCGGCCCGCACGAGGACTCCGTTGCCAGGCTGGCCGCATTTTCGGATGGCGCTCCAACCGTTGACCGTCGTGGTGATTACCCTGCCGACGGCCTTCATAATAAGGATCGCCGTCAAGAACGCCAGCACGGCGCCGAGAAGCAACCCTTGCACGACACCGGAGTGTGAGAACCACGCGAGGACATTTGCCATGTCCGCAAACTACCACTGCGCCAAATAGCTAAGTGCCGTTCCACATCGAACCGGCGAGCGGAGACACAGCGAGTCGTCCTTGAACAGGATCAAAGAAGTGCCCGATGTCTCGATTCAGGAACTATTGGATGTAAGGCGCCGGACCGGCCGTGGTCTGGGCAGTCCTACACACCTCGTGTTCACGATTCGCGGGCCGGAGATCGGGCGTGCTGGCATCCAGCACCAGCTCGTGGCCCGCGCCTGCTGACCGCCATGACGAAGCGGTCTTCTCGCTGTGTCTCTGGCAGTTTCATGAGATTGAGATAGTCCGCACCGGCGGACAGTGCCGCGGCTCGTCCTTGGGGGTCGCGGCACTTTTCCGTCCGCATACCGTAAGGATTCCGGGGCCCATCGGAGTTGCCGGATCCGTAGCCTTGAAGCATGTTTGAAAAGACCGACTCCATGGTTGATGTCGTGCTGCCGTGTCTCAATGAACGAGGCGCCCTGCCGTGGGTGTTGTCGCGTCTGCCGCATGCGTACCGGGCCATAGTCGTGGATAACGGTTCCGAGGACGGTTCAGCCGAGCTCGCCGAAAGTCTGGGGGCTACCGTGGTCCGGGAGGACCGGCGGGGTTTCGGGGCGGCCGCCCACGCCGGGCTGCTCGCTGCAACGGCGGAGTTCGTGGCTTTCTGTGACTGTGACGGCTCGCTGGATCCGGCGCKGCTCCCGGCGCTCCTCGCCCCCGTCATGGACGGACGCGCGGACCTCGTCCTGGGCGGCCGCCAGCCGCAGCGTGGGTCCTGGCCCTTGCACGCCCGCGTCGCCAACATCGTCCTGGCATCGCGGATCCGGCGCCTGACCGGGGAACAAGTGACTGATCTTGGACCGATGCGGGCGGCACGCCGCGACGGGCTCCTCGCTTTGGGCATGGAGGACCGGCGCAGCGGCTACCCCCTGGAGATGCTCCTCAAGGCGAGCCTGCGCAACTGGCGGATCGTGGAGATMCCCGTGCCGTATGCCCCGCGCACCGGCAAATCGAAGGTCACCGGCACCATACGCGGAACGATCACTGCGGTCCGGGACATGTCTGCCCAGCTCCGGTTGGCCGCGGCCGCGCTGCCCTCAGGACCGGCCCGGATGACCGGCCGCCGCGAAGAACGATGATGAGGACGAGCATGGATCTGACAGTGGCGATCCTCGCCAAAAAGTGCGTGCCGGGACGGGTCAAGACCCGGCTCAGTCCCCCGCTGCCGCCCCAAACGGCGGCAGCCCTGGCGCAACTGAGCCTCAGCCGCACCCTGGATTCGGTGCGGAGCCTCCCGGCCCGGCACCGGCTGCTGGTGATGGACGGGACACCCATCGCGCGGGACGCCGCCGGATTCACTGTTCTGCCGCAGGCATCCGGAGGCCTGGATGAGCGGCTGGCCGCCATCTGCGACGCCGTCAGCGGTCCACTGCTCATTGTCGGCATGGACACCCCGCAATTCTCCCGGGACCATCTGGTGCCGCTGCTCGATGACTGGTCCGCCACCGACGCCCGGCACGAGGCCTGGATGGGCCCAGCGACGGATGGCGGTTTTTGGGMACTGGCGCTGCGCCGGCCGGAGGGAGCACTGATCCGGGGCGTGCCCATGTCCACTGCGACAACCGGGGCCCGCCAACTCGCCCGGCTCGCCGCTGCCGGACTCACGGTCGGAATGCTCCCGGAACTGCGGGACATGGACCACTTCAGTGACGCCCTGCAGATCGCGGCGGAGATTCCGGGCAGCGCGTTCGCCGAGGCCGTAACCCAAACCGCCGTCCGGGTGCAGCGCCCACGGCACGAAGCGGAAGCACCGCTGTGATGTCCACCGCCGTGGCACCGGCCGCCTACTTCGGTCAAGGCGAACGCGAGCCCTACACCCATGCCCTGCTGACCGGGACCGGAATCCTGACCCTCCGCCCGGAAAGCGGTCACAATCCCGCCGACCCCGTGAAGTTCGATGTCCGCAACTGGTGTGACGACGCCAGCACGACAGAGCGGTCGCTCCTGCAGAGCCTCCGGGGGCCGGTCCTTGACATCGGCTGCGGGCCGGGACGGCTCCTGGCCGCCGCCCGGACGCTCGGCCTGGGCGCCCTGGGCATCGACACCAGTACCGAAGCGGTCCGCCAGGCGCGGAGCCGCGGTGCCCGCGCCCTCGAACAGTCCATTTTCGCCCCCATACCGCAGTCGGGCCATTGGCAGTCTGTCATCCTGCTCGATGGCAACATCGGCATCGGAGGAAGCGTCACCGCCCTGCTGGGCCGCTGCCGGCAGCTCATTGCCCCGTCCGGGACGCTGCTGGTAGAAGTGGACGCCGACGACCAGATCGACACCGCCTACCCGKCCGTGCTCGAAGACGAACACGGGAACCGCAGCGAGGCGTTCGCCTGGGCGCGGACCGGCACGGCGGGCCTGGCGTCCCGGGCGCACGCAGGCGGCTGGGCTGTCACAGCCATCCAGCGCCTTCAGGGCCGCGTATTTTGTCCTCTCTCGCCCCGGCCCGGCCCGGTCCGTTCGATCCCGTAAACAAGGACGCCAGCCAGGCCGGCCAGAACCGCCCAGAACCAGAGCAGGTGGGCGGCGTAGTCCCCTTCCAGGGCGCTGGTATTACGGGCCACGGACTGGGCCTTCAACAATATCCCCGCGATCACGGTCACGACGGCTCCAGCCATGAGGCCGCATCGCAGAACCGCAACCGACGCCGGGCGCAGCCCCGATCCCAGCCGGGTGAGACCCGCGCCGGCCAGGGTGGAGACCGGCACAATGACGCCGTCGTGCAGAAGTACGGCCACCGCCAGCCACACCAGCAGCCCGAGCAGCTGCGGCGGCCCGAGCTGGGTCGGCAAGCCCAGGATCCCGTATCCGAGCAGCGCCACACCCGACACGCCCAGCACTGTCCTCCAGATCCTCACAGCTTTTCCCGCCCCGGCAGGTTTTGCGGCTTTCGCCGGCAACACGGGTTTCACAGGACCTCCACAGTGTGCAGCCACTTTGTTTGCAGGACGCCGGGGCGTCCGGGGGCAATGATCCGCGCCGGGTACCCATGGTCCAGATCGAGCGTCTGCCCGTTCAGTTCCAGAGCCACCAGGGTCCGGTCGTCCTGCGCGTACGCGGCGGGCATGTCCATCGTGCGGTACGCGCCCTCCGGTTCGAGGCTTGTGACCCGCAGCGAGGATGAGGCCGGCGCGCCGACAGCCGCCACCAGGTCCCGGACCCGCACGCCCCGCCACGTAGCCGTCTGGCTCCAGCCCTCAACACAGGCGATGGGAAGTTCGTGTTCATACTGGGGCAGTGCCTGGAGCTCTGAGAGGCTCAGGGCGCGGCGGGTGTCCTGGTGGCTCACGGTGAGCGTCCAATCATCCGCCCCGGCCAGGCCGGTGACCTTGGCGTCGGCGGCGGTACGGTTCACCGGGACGGACTGCGGKCCGGTTCCCATCTTCCGCGGCGCAAAAAAGTTMAGGGGRTCCAGCAAGGAAAAGGACTGCCCGGCCGTGGTGAGCACGACGACGCCCGCAGTGGTGCCGACCGCGGCCAGAAAAGCCCGTCTGGACCAGCGACCCCGCCCCGCGGGAGCCGCGCCGTCGTCAATCCCCTGTCCAGGGGAACCGGCGCCAAAGGCCGGGCGGGACCGGTTGCCGGAACGGGCACGCCAATGCTCCATGATCAATGGGAGCTTCAGGGCAACGTGGAGTAGCAGCGACCCCCAGATCACCCAGGCCAGCCAGAAGTGCGTTTGACGGAAGGGAAAAGGCCACGGGTACCACTTATAGGTGTTGATGAGGCCCGTTGTCAGCTGCAGGAGCGAAGAGGCCACGAACAAGGCAACGGATGCCCGCTCGAGGCCATGCGCCGTTGACTTGACCGGCGGCCACTTCAGCAGCTCCGGATAGACCGACCACAATTTTGCCAGCAGCAGCGGAATAGCGGCGATGCCCGTGGTCACGTGGATGCCTTGCGTCAGCTGATAGATCCAGACGGGGCTCGTGGGGAAGAACATCCATGACGGCGGCTCCTGCAGCCCGTGGCTGAAGAGCCCGGTCAGAAAGCAGATGGTGAAGCTGAGTCCCAGCCAGCGCCCCAAAACCACCGTAAGCCGGGTGCTGCGCGTCGGCGAAGCGAACCTGGCTGCCAGGGCGTTTGTGAGCTTTTCCATAGCTCGATCACACCACCTTTTCAGTCCCCTGGAGTGGCCCCAGACCTTACGATTCGCTGAAAACCTTCGCCGGCAGGCAGTACCGGGACCGGACGTGGGGCAGGATCGGAGAGTGAGCGACAGTGCAACAGAATCGACCCGGACCAACGGCACCAGGATTAGAGTCTTCTTGCTCCTTCCGCTCGTGTTCCTCACCGGTGCGGGCCTGCTGTGGTGGATGGTGGTCCCCGGAAACCCGATCGAAACGGCGCAGATTATCGCCACCTGCCTTGCATGGCTGGCCCTCATCGCGGCCGTCCGCCTGCTACGGGACGTGCCGCGGCGTCACGTGGGGGCCGTCATCATCGCGGGAACGGTCCTGCTCGGCCTTGTTGCCGTGAGCGCGCCGCCCCGGACCAGCAACGATTCGGCCCGGTATGCGTGGGACGGCATCGTCCAAAAGGCCGGAATCTCCCCCTACTCGTATGTGCCCCTCGATGAAACCCTCAGCAGACTTCGTCCCGGTTGGCTGTTCGCTCCMGGTTCCGAGGGCCCCGATGGCAAGCCGGTTTGCGCCCCGGACCTGTTCGGAACGGAATCCGTCGCCACTTCCGGTTATCCTTCCGGTAACCMGCTGTGCACGGCGATCAACCGCCCGCACGTGCCGACGATCTACCMGCCCATGGCCGAAATCTATTTCCTTGGCACGCGGGCCGCCGTGCCGGACACAGCCGGTTTCCTGGTCTTTCAGGTGGCCGGCCTGCTCCTGAGCGCGGCAATGGCACTGATGCTGCTCCGCGCGCTTGCCGGCCGCGGGTTGCCCCCGCACCTGTCTGCGGTGTGGGGCTGGAGCCCGTTCGTGCAGCTCGAAGCAGTCAACAACGCCCACGTCGACGTCCTGGCCGGAGTCCTGATCCTTGCCGCCGGGATGCTGCTTATCGGCGGCAAACCGATCCGTTCCGGGGCCGCCTTCGGGGCCGCCGTCGCAACGAAACTCATTCCGGTCATTGCMGCTCCCGCGCTGCTGTGGCGGCGCCCGGCCAGGTTCATCACTGCGGCGGTGGCCACGTTCGTGCTGCTCTACCTGCCCTACCTGGCGATCGCGGGAGCCGGTGTCCTGGGCTTCCTGCCCGGCTACCTCAAGGAGGAGAACTACAGCCAGAGCGGCGGCATCCGCTTCGGTCTGGCACAGCTCGTCTCCGCCGGCTTCTGGCCGCCGGTGCTCAGCGCCGCGGCCTTGGCCGTCGTCGCCCTCGGAGTGCTGCGGCGCACCCGGGCKGGGAATGTCTGGGAACAGCAGACCGTCATGATCGGGCTGACGCTGCTGATTGTCAGCCCAAATTACCCCTGGTACGGGCTCATGCTGCTGCCCTTCATCGTCCTGAGCCGGCGCTGGGAGTACGTGGGCGTCATCCTCACCCTGGATGTCATCTACATGGTCCCCTCCGGCCCCTGGAGCGAAACGCTCAACCAGTGTGCCCTGCTCCTGGCGGCCGCGGCCATCACCGGAGGCACCTGGCTGCGGCGCCGGGACGAGCTGCGGCTGGCTGCCCTCGCCGGACTCAAGACCGAGGCGCCGGACCCGGCGGCCCTGTGACCGGTACAGGGCCGTCATATGCAAACACCTACGAATGGCAGGAGGCACCATGGAGACACCAGTTCCCGGGACAGCACAGGCACGCATCGGCATCATCGGCGGTTCGGGCACCTACCGACTCCCCGGAGCGGCCGTGCGCGCGACCCTCGAGGTCCGAACCCCCTACGGGGCACCGTCGGGTCCSGTGACACTGGCCGACGTCGGCGGCCGAACCGTGGCGTTCCTCCCCCGTCACGGCGGCGAGCATTCGCTGCCGCCCCAGAAAATCAACTACCGGGCCAACCTCTGGGCGCTCAGGAGCCTCGGAGTCGAAGCAGTGATCTCCTCCTCCGCGGTGGGCGGGCTGCGGCAAGGCTTTAGCCCTGAGACCTTTGTCGTGACCGACCAGTTGATCGACCGCACCTGGGGACGCGCCGATACGTTTTACGACGGAACCGTGGCCGACGGCGTCACCCCAGCAGGCGTCCAGCACCTGCCCGCCTCGGAACCGTTTTGCCCGACACTGCGTTCGCACCTGGACGCGGCACTTGCGGCACAGGGCCTCCCCTACGCCCCGCGCGGCACGGTGGTGGTGATCAACGGTCCCCGTTTCTCAACGAAGGCCGAGTCGCAGTGGTACGTTACCGGCGGCGCCCACATCATCAGCATGACCCAGTACCCCGAACCCGTGCTGGCCGCAGAGTTGAACATKGGCTTCGCCAATCTGGCCTTCATCACAGATTCGGACACCGGCCACGACGGCTCGGAACCTGCGACCGCCGATGCCGTCTTTGCGCGCCTGAAGAAGGCCCAGCACAACATCCTGGCCGTACTCGAAGACGTGATCGCGGCGATCGCCGAGGACTACGCACCCCGMCCGCTGATGGATCGAACCGCCGTCGCCAGGATCATGGCGCTCCCGGCCGCACGTGAGTMCGTGTCAGCACGGTGAAGCTCCTCGTCACCGGCGGTGCCGGGTTCATCGGTTMACACATCGTCGACGCCGCCCTCGCCAAGGGATGGCCCATACGGGTCCTGGACTCCCTCGACCCGGGCCTCCACCCCGGGCCGCCGGCCCTGGATCCGCGGGTGGAGCTGCTCACCGGCGACCTCACCGACCCGGACGCGGCAGACCGCGCACTCGAGGGGATCGACACCGTCTGCCACCAAAGCGCAAAGGTCGGGCTCGGCGTCAACTTCGCGGACGCGCCGGACTACATCCGCAACAACGACTACGCCACCGCGGTCCTGCTCGCCGCCATGGAACGCCACGGCATCCCCCGGCTGGTCCTGGCCTCCTCGATGGTGGTCTACGGAGAGGGGGCCTACACCGACTCCAAGACCGGCCAGGCGGTCAGGCCGGGACCGCGAGCCGAGGCCGACCTGCGCGCCGGCATCTACAACCCCCGGAACCCGGCGTCCGGTGCGATCCTTCACCCGGCCATGGTCACGGAGGACGCGCCGCTGGATCCGCGGAACGTCTACGCGGCATCAAAAGTCAGCCAGGAGCATCTCGCCGCCGCGTGGGCACGCAGCACCGGCGGCGCAGCGATCGCCCTGCGCTACCACAACGTCTACGGTCCCCGGATGCCACGCGACACACCCTACGCCGGCGTCGCCTCGTTGTTCCGCTCCGCMTTGGCCCGCGGTGAGGCACCGCGGGTCTTCGAAGACGGCGCCCAGCGCCGCAGCTTCATCCACGTCCGAGACGTCGCCGCCGCGAACATCGCTGCCGCCGAGGCGCTGTCCGCAGGMGGCGGCACCGGATTCCGGGCCTACAACGTCGGCACCGCTGAGGTTCACACCATCGGCGATGTTGCMGCGGCGCTGAGTAAGTTCGGCACCGGCCCGGCCCCGACTGTGACCGGCGAGTACAGGCTGGGGGACGTACGTCACATCACCGCGTCCTCCCACCTGATCAAGGCCGAA
Organism: Arthrobacter sp. 10T413_2; assembly: GCF_056394205.1. Classification (NCBI taxonomy): domain Bacteria; kingdom Bacillati; phylum Actinomycetota; class Actinomycetes; order Micrococcales; family Micrococcaceae; genus Arthrobacter; species Arthrobacter sp. 10T413_2. The sequence continues at coordinate 18,111 of NZ_JBFTHK010000009.1, forward strand.
CTGGGCTGGGTGCCGACCGTGGGCTTTGAAGAAGGCATGCGTGAATTTGCCACCKCTCCCCTGCGCGGCGAACCCGGCTGACTGTGTCCCATATCCTCACCACGACACCTCCCTGCCACTCCCGGCGCAAATATCCTGAGAGAGGCGGCGCCATCGGGTGCGCTTCGCGATGCTATTTGGCGTGGTCGATGATCCACGCCCATTCCGTTGTTCCCGTCTCTGCCGAAGTTGAGCACTCCCGGCATCCGAGGCGCTTTGCCGCCCGGGCCTTCCTTGCCGGCAKAATCCCAAGACGGGTGCAAAACTGAATTCTGCGCTCTGGACAGCCCGGGAGGAATGAGTCAAGAATGAGCCAGCGGGGGTTCGTCGGAACTCCGGCACTCCAGGCAGGGCGCCTTTGGGCCCGGCGGATCCGATCGTTGACGGCGGGACATGAAGGCTGTGGTTGTCGGTGCGGGCATTGCGGGCCTCGTCGCGGCCCGCCAGCTCGGTTTGGCCGGCTGGGACGTCCAGGTCCTCKAGAAATCGKCCGCTCCGCGCCCCGATGGCTACATGATGGACTTCTTCGGTCCGGGAGTGGAGGCGGCTGAGCGGATTGACCTCTACCCGCGGCTCGCCGCTGTCGCCTACCATGTCGAGGCAGCCGAATATGTGGATGCAACGGGACGCCCGACGTCTAGCCTCGATTACGACCAGTTTGCGCGGCTTGCCGGCGGGAAGGTCCTGAGCCTGCTGCGTCCCGACATGGAGCGCGCCGCCCTCGCCGCTCTCGACGACGTGGCCTTCGGCCGGGTGCGGGTTCGCTACAGGGCGCCGGTTTCCCGGGTATGGAGTGATGACGACGGCGTACGGGTCGCCGTCGACGAATCGCCGGACGTGACGGTCGCCGCGGACGTCCTCGTCGGCGCCGATGGCATCCATTCCGKAGTGCGGGCCCAGGTGTTCGGCCCCGAAGAGGAGTACCTGCGCCCTCTGGGCATGCGTGCTGCCGCATTCATCGTGACCGAGCCGGTCCTCAATGCCCGCTTCCGGAACCGGTTCGTCCTCACCGACAGCATCGACCGTATGGCCGGGCTCTACAGTCTCCGCTCGGACGAGGTGGCGGCCTTCATGGTCTACCGGGATGCCTCCKGCGCGCCAAGGCACCAGCGGTCAGGGAGCCCGCGGGAGCGGCTGCGCAGCGAGTTCGCCGGACTCGGGTACGCGGTCGACCGGCTGCTGGAACTGTGCCCCGAGCATCCGTACGACGATGTCGTCGCGCAGATTGTCATGCCGGGCTGGCAGAAGGGGCGGACCGTTCTCGTGGGGGACGCCTGCGGGGCTGTGTCGCTCCTCGCCGGTCAGGGCGGCTCACTCGCCATTGCCGGTGCCGCGCTGCTGGGGGACGTCCTCGGTCCCGTGGCTTCAGCTGCGGGGATCAGCCCGGCCCTCGCCGAGTTCGAGCGACGCTGGCGACCCGTGGTCGAGGAGGCCCAGGCCGCCGGGAGACGCACCGCAAAATCATTCCTGCCCGCCAACCGGACCCAGCGCCTCCTGCGCCGGTGGATCATACGGGCCAGCCATCTTCCCGGAATCGACCGGCTGATCGCCCGCCAGATCGTGGGCAGGATCGCAAAGTAAACCCCGGCCGGCATGCGAGGCTCAGGAAGCCGCCACCAAGCGCTTACCTTCGGTCAATGCCACGGGTTAGGCTGGGGCAATGACGTTGGGGGACGCTGCGGGGAAACCGCCTACCGGGGCTGCGCAGCCCGGCCGMGGGGCTGCACACCCAAACAGTGGCGTCCAGCCGCGTCCGCCACAGGTAGTGGACGAATCGAAACTCCAGGATCTGGTTGATCACGTCGGACGCACCGTAGCAKCAAGGTTTGCGTCCGACTTCCTCGCCCTGCTCCAGGACCGTCTGACGCAGGTGCACACGGCTCTGGGCACGGCGGACCCGGAGCATGMGCTCGATGCCGTCCTAAGCCTGAAGACAAGCTCGGCAATGGTTGGAGCAGAGCAGCTGACGCGCTACTGCACAGGCCTCGAGAAGGAACTCCGTGAGGGCCGGATCCCGAACGCCGACGCACTCCCCCGCATCGCGGCAGACCTCCGTCCCGCTTTGACGGACGTGCTGGCCAGAATGCCTCCGGACACTGACGGCTGACCCGGGGCCGGCTCGGCGGCGGTGTTGGAAACCGTACCGGCGGCACGCGTTATTCTAGCGACCGTATCGGCAAGGCAACTTGAGGAAAAAGCCGTGATCAACCGAAGCGATGTGCTCGAGGCAGAGCGGCGCATCAACGGCTATGTGAGGCGCACGCCCCTGCTCCGCGGAGGCACCGCCGCCGCCCGCTCTGGTTCAAGTGCGAGTTTCTGCAGCACACCGGTGTTTTTAAGGCCCGAGGGGCCTTCAACCCTCTTCTCGCCGCCGGGAGCGAGGGKAACTTGACCCCGCCGTCGGTGTGGTCGCCGTAGGCTCCCCATCCCTGACGGGGGCGCTGCTCAGCGCCGTCGCMGCACCATTTGCCCTGATAACGGCCGGGATCTCCTACGTCCTGTCCGCCGTAACTCTTACGAGCATCCAGGTCAACGAGGACGTCAAGCCGCCCCGGGAGCACGAGCGATTCTGGACGGCGGCACGGGCCGGCTTGTCCTTCACGATTCACCACCCGGTCCTCAGAGGCCTATTACTGTCCGGGATGATTCTTAACGCCGCGACCATGGTCGGCAGTGCCGCCTCAGCGGTCTATGCGCTCACCGTCCTGGGAATCGGCCCCGCCGTCTTCGCGGGGCTTGGCACCGTCGCGGCCTTGGGCGGCCTCACGGCCTCGTTCGCAGCGCCAGCCGTCCTGAAACGGGTCGGCATCGGGAAGACTCGGATTCTGGCCGGCGTCGCGTGTGTCCCGGCCATCGCGCTGACGCCGCTCGCCGCGGTGCTGCCCTGGTTCCCGGCCCTCTGGCTGGGCGCGTCCGCGTTMGGGTGGGCTTTCCTCGTCGTGGTGACCTCCGTAGCCGGCGCCGGCATCATCCCGCGCATCGCACCGACCCACAGGCTCGGCACAATCATGGCCAGCAACAGACTCTTTACCCTCGGGGTCATGCCGGTCGCCAGCCTTGCCGGGGGCGCCCTCGCCGCGTGGATCGGCGTCCAACCGGTGCTCTGGATCTGGGCCCTGCTCGCCGGCGTCTCAGCGGTCCCCATMGCGATCTCGCCGATGCGGACCTGGACAATTCTTCCGGTGGACTTCGACGGCGAAACTCTCGCAGCGGGAGGCGAGCGGTCAGCCGGGAGTCTGTCTAGACTGGCACGATGAGGTCGAATTGGGGGATCTTTCGCTCTGCCGTTGTGCTCATGCTTGCCGGCCTGCAACTGACGGGCTGCGGCATGACCGACGTCGTTTGCCCTGCAGTTGGCTGGGTCAGCACCATCACCGTCAGGCTCGAAGGCGACATCACCGCCGTGAACGATGTCCAGCTCTGCACTCCGGAGGGCTGCTCCGTTCACGAGGCAGCCCCGGCACAGGCCGCGTCGCCGAAAACAGCGGGCCCGAKCCTCCCGGGCGACGATTCCTCGTCCCCGGCACCTTTCGTTGCTTCCAGGACAGCGCTCAATTCCTGGTTGTTCACTGTCAGCGGCCCATTGCCCCACGAAGTGACAACGCGCGTGCTCGCCAAGGACGGCACGGTGCTCGCCCGGCAGCAATCGCCGGTGGAATGGACGAGGGGCGGAGGCTCGGAAGAATGCGGCGGTCCCGTGACAACGCCGCCCATCACGGTCCAACTCCCGGGCCGGCCGCAGTGACTGCGGGCGCACCCCCAACGAAAGGATCATCCATGACCTTCTTCCAGGACTTTCCGGTGCCGCCCCTTCCGCCGCGCGGACGGGCAACGCGGTATGTGCCTCCGGCCTGGGCGGCCGCCCCGCCGTCCGAGCTGCCGGCCGTGCTCCATGTTGGGCAGTTTCTGCACCGGAGCCCGACGATGGTGATGGCTGTAAAAAGCGTGGATGTCTTCTCCACGGGTTGTTCGTTCGATGTGTGCTGGACCATCCGCCGGGGCGAACAGACCGATGAGGAATGGGCGGATCTCAACGACGCATTCTTCCGGGGCAGACCCGGCGCGCGCAGGGGCTCCGGTGCTGCTTCCATGCTCCTGTTCGGCGCAGCCTTTCCCGATGGCGCCAAGGCCAGCACGGGCGCACACCCGCACGGGGTCTTCGACGGCACCCAGCAGCCGCCGGCCCCGGTCCTCCTGCTGAGAAACGGCGGCGGGAACGGGGGCGACGACGAGTTCTCCGGCACAGGCACGCTCTGGCTCTGGCCGTTGCCGCCGGCAGGAGACCTCCGATTGCTCGCACAGTGGAGAGAGTTCGGCTTAGACGAGTGCTCCATCGTCCTCGATGGTGCCCGGCTCCGTGACGCAGCCCCGGGTGTGCAGAAATTCTGGTGACCGCCCCGTGCCGGACTCCAAGATCTTCAGCGCCGCCAGCGATACGGGGTGGTTGTTGATACCCGGAGCAAACCGTAGCGTTCCAGAATAGGGCGTGAATACTCGGTTGAATCGCTGTGGATGAGTGTCTTGCCCATCGCCAGCGCGGCCCGGGCCCGGGCCGCGGTAACCGCCCGGTAGATGCCTTGGCCGCRCCACTCGGCGCGCGTCGCCCCGCCCCAGATGCCGGCAAATTCCGTGTCAGGAACCGGTTCGAGGCGCCCCGCGCTCACCATCGATCCCTCGTGTTCGGCCACCCAGAGTTCCATCCCGTCGTCGCGTGCTGCACGGGCCAGGATTGCGTCGGCGTTGCCGTTGGAGACAGAAACGCCGAAAACTTCGTCCTGCATTGCGCTCATGGCGCGGATGTCCCGTTCCTCGCTCACGCGGCGGAGGCTGACKCMGGGCGGGAGTTGCACATCCACGGTCAACGCCTCGGCAGGCCCGATCATGATCGACTCGGTTTCATCGGGCTCAAATCCGTTGGCGAGCAACGCGTCAGGRAGTCCGGGCGCATCATCGTGTCCACGGGTCTTCCACTCGACCCGCACGATGGCGGGATCGCTGCGGTAGAACGCCAGTGCTTCGGCCACMCATCGCGCGATCGTGGGTGCGCCGGCGCCACCGAGATTCTGGTAGGTCACGAAGCCTCGGCCGCCGGCAAAGGTCACCAGACGCAACGGGCCCAGTCGTTCAACGGCGAGCGCGCTCGGGGTCTCCGCATCTGTTCGGAGTTGCTGGTCATAGGCTGTAAGAAGCTGCGTCGAAAGTGTCATCGGCCTCCACGCTACAACGGCACACCGGATCCGTCCCGCCAGGGAGTGAGCCTGGGCAGCCAGCGCGGGACATGGGCGCGGTATATCTCATATTCAGGGCCGAACGTCCGTGCCAGCGTGGGCTCCTCGTGGAGCACCACAAACGCGGCCACGGGGGCGGCACTCAAGGCGGCAAGGGCAAAAAGCTTGGGCTGCCCCAGCAGGAGGCCCTGCCCGGCAATCGAGGCGGCGAGGGCGACATAGATGGGGTTGCGCACGTATCGGTACCAGCCGCCGACCACCAAATGCTTCGTCGGCGCAAAGGGGGCCGGGGTCCCCAGTCCCTCGACGGCGAACCGGACAAACGAACTTGTGATTACTGTCGCGCCCGCACCGATGAGCACGACGCCGGCGCATTGCGCGGGCAGTCCGCCCGGCACCGGCCGCTTCACCTTCCAACGCGTCAACAACCACGGAACGAGCCCGGCCGCCGTCGCCGGCGCGACGGCGAACACCGCGGTGCCAATGGCTGCGAGCCTCTTCTCCCGCGACGTCTCTCCGGATGCCGTCATGCTGAGCATCTGAGCCTCCTAAGCGCGCGTTGTTTCCCGGGTTGGCGTGCTCCCGGTGTTCCAGGAGCTGACGAAGGCCAGACCGGCAGCCACTGCCGAACTCAGCACAATGGCCCCAAGCCACATCGACACAGGCCATCCAATCCCTGACACCAGGGCGATCCCGATCATCTGGCCTGTMCAGATAAGAGCCGCCAGTACCGMGCTGACCGCCGGCAGCCGGCGGCCGGTCAATTGACCGCCCCTTCGGGCGAGCAGGACATCCACCACAACTGCGGCTAGCGTGGCACCCGCCGCTCCGGCGACCGCAGCCGGGCGGAATCCCGACATCGCCAGGGGCAGCCACGCCACGACGGCGACCAGCATGGTGGCGATGCCGCGAGGTGGCCGCCTGGCTCCGGACCAGGTGTAGAGGAAGGGGGCGATGATCAGGGCCGTGGTCACCAGGTAGCTGGCCATCCCGATCGCCGCGGGCATCTCCGCTTGGGTGTGGCCGGGACTGCCGATCGGCGTCGGGATGTACGGGACCGCGGGAGCGGTCCGGACAAAGGCCGAGCAGTAAATGAGGAAGAAGGCGCCCAAGCCGGTCATCAGGGCGACAGCCAGAAGCGCCGGCGCCGACCACGCGACAGTTCCCGCCCGGCCGCGGGCCCGTGCGCTGCGGACGCCGGTGCCGAGTATGAGGAAGAGGCTAAAGCCCAGCAGCAGATGGGTGGGGCTTACCAGCGCATCGAGCGAGACTTCGATGCCCAGGATTTCATGCCATGCCAGGTCCAGAGCGCCGGCGACGGCGAAAAGGACAACCCCAACCACCGTGCCCCGGTAACCGGCAGGTATCGCGCGGGCGATCGGCTGCCCGGGCTCGCGGTTCCTCCAGATCACCGTGGCCGTCCACGCTGCCATGGCAAGGAGGCCGGAATAGAGAGCGGCGTGCCAGGGGGTGAAGAACGTTTCCAGTCCGGGAACGTGGAGGTGCGCCCAGCCATCCAGGAAGACCGCGAGGAGGAGCCAGATGCCCAGCAGTTCTGTGACCAGATCCCGCCCGACGCCGGTCCTGAGAGCCGGGGCTGCCGTGTCAACCATGGTCGTTCTCCTMGCACTCCGCAGACCGCGCTCGGCGATCCTTCACCGCCCGACGTCGGGCTACAGCCCGACTCCTTAAAGCGTGGACCTTACGGGGTCCATCCGCCAGATGCGTAGCCGCGACCGGTTGTGTTTTGTTCRGCCCCGTCCCATCATGGAGCCGTGGGGCCCCCGATGAGACTGCCGGCCGGTCACCGCGCCTGTGGCCCAAGGAGGTATGGGCATGACCGAAACGGCCATCGAGCTCACAGAAGTCACCAAACGATTCGGCTCCTTCACCGCAATCGACAACCTCAGTCTGCGGGTCGAACGCGGGGAAATCTTCGGCCTGCTCGGGCCCAACGGATCCGGCAAGACAACCACCATCAACATKATCAGCGGCCTGAGCCGTCCGACCTCCGGCGGGGTCACGGTCCTTGGCGTGGACATGCTCGTGGATCCGCAGAGGATCCGACGCTCGCTGGGGACGGTGCCGCAGGAGAACGCCCTCTACGAGGAGCTCACGGCGGAGGCCAACCTCCGCTTTCACGCTGACCTCTTCGACGTGCCCCGGAAGGGCCTCGAGAAGCGGATCACGTCATTGCTCGAGCTCGCGCAGCTGGACGAGCGGCGGAAGAGCCGCGTCTCCACCTTCTCCGGCGGCATGAAACGACGCCTCGCCCTGGTCCGGGCACTGCTCCACGAGCCCGAGCTGCTCTACTTCGACGAGCCCGCCCTGGGAGTCGATGTACAGAGCCGGCGCGCGCTCTGGGACCGGATCCTCGAGCTCAAAGAGCGCGGAACCACCGTGCTCATCACCACGAACTACCTCGAAGAGGCAAACGTCCTCTGTGACCGGCTGGGCATCATCGACCGCGGGCGCCTCGTGGCGCTGGACTCGCCGTCGAACCTGCGCCGCAGCTTCGGTGACACGGTCCTGGAAATGCGCACCCGGCCGGTGCCGGCGGAGGACATTGTTCGAAAAGTCCGTGCCCTGCCCGGTGTGGTTTCCGCTGTTGCTGCCGACGAATGGCTGAAGGTCACTGTGGAAGGCGGCGCCGCCGTCACCGGCAAGGTGGTGACGGCGGTGGTCGAATCCACGAGCCTCGAGGAGATCCAGAGCCGCGAACCGAGCCTGGACGAGGTCTTCCTGAGCCTGACAGGCAAGGAGCTCAGGGAATGAGCCTCCGACACAACCTGCGTGTGGTMCGGGCCGTCGCGGCGGTGGACATCCGCCTCACCCTCCGGGAACCGCTGTTCGCGATAGCCGGCATCATCATCCCGATCAACTTCTTGCTGCTTTTCCTGCTGTTCGCCATCAGCGGGGGCCAGGCGCCGATCGCTGTGGTGATGAATGACCGGGGACCGTTGGCCGGGCAATTCGTTCAGGCCATGAACGACTCTCAGTCGTTTATCATCCATACGGCGTCCCCGGCCGACGCGGAGCGCGAGATCCGCGCGGGAACCRTCGTCGCCGTCGTGACGGTACCGCCAGACTTTGATGCCGCGCTCAACGCCGGACGGCGGGTGGACATCCCGGTMGAGCTCAACAACCTCAACGTCGATTTCACCAACGACATCCGGCGGGCGGTGCCGCTGTCCATAACATCCTTCTACGCCAACGCGTTCCCGGAACAGGTCGTCGTGAGGGCGCTCGAGTCCGACGTCCAGGAGCACKACACCGGCTACATTCCCTACCTGGCCGTCAGCATCGTGGTGGCCGGGCTGATGCTCGCCGCGCTGTTGCAGGGAAGCGTCACCGCCGCGCGGGACTACGAACTGGGAACCATCAAGGAACTGGCACTGGCCCCGGTTAGCCGGCTGGCGATCGGGCTGGGAAAAATTCTCGGCTCAGCCGCGCTCACTGCAGCGTCGGCCATTCTGGTGCTGGGCGTCGTCATCCTGGTGATCGGGGTGCAGCCCCTCCATCCCCTGGAGGTACTCGGGTTTGGCCTTTTGATGATCGCCGCCTTTCTTGCCCTCGGTGTGCTGGTCGGGACGCTGGTCCGCCGGCGCCAGCAGGCGATCCCGCTCTCCATCGCMTGCGTCTTGCCGCTGTTCTTTCTGAGCGGTCCGTTCGGACCGGMGAACTGGCTGGGCGAAGTTCCCGGAGCGATCGCGGCCGTGTCCCCGCTCACCTACGCGATCGCCGCGTTCCAGCACGCCTTTCACGGCTTCCAGACGGCCACCCAGGACCTGACGGTMGACACGATGGTCCTGGCCGGGTTCACCCTTCTGACGGTCACGCTCACCGCATTGGTTTTCGGTCGCCGGGGGGTCACGCACTGATGCGATCGCTCCGGGCGGTGCTTGCCATCGCGGCCAAAGACATAGTGACGTGGGTGCGCACACCCTCGGCGATCGCGGTCAGCCTGCTGCCGCCGATCGCCTTCTTGCTGATCATCTTCGTCGTGGCGGGGGCAACCGGCCGCAATCCGGTGGCAGTGGTGGCCGAGGACACCGGCCCGCAGGCTCAGCGCCTGGTCTCGATCCTCAATGACTCCGACGCGTTCCGCGTCCAAGCCGCAACTCCGGATGAGGCGGCGCATTTGCTCGACACCCTCCAGGTGGCCGCCGTGATCACCATCCCCGCCTCCTTCGACGACGACTACCGGATGCACCGGCCGGACCCGGTACAGATCCGGATCAACAATCTGAACCTGGACTTCACCAACGACCTCCGCCGATCGCTGCCGACGGCGATCACGCGCTTTTACGCGGGCGAGCCGGACAACCCCATCATGGTCGGCGTCGCCGAGTCGGATCTGCGGCCGCATGACGTTGACCTCGTGCAGTTCGAACTGGTGCCCATCCTCGTGCTGCTGCTGACGCTCATGGGTGTCGTCAACGGCGGGCTGGCCACCGCCCGGGAATTCGAGGACCTGACCATCAAGGCGCTGCTGCTTGCACCGATCGGCCGCGGGGCCCTGATCGCCGGGAAGATCCTGGGGTGCTGGGTGACCACCATGCTGGTGGCAGCGCTGGTGCTGGTCCTGTCGGCGGTCTCGGGTTTCCTGCGGCCGGCGGGCTGGTACTGGTTGCCGGCGCTGGCGGTGATCGGGCTGATCGCACTGGCGGCGGCCGGCGTCGGGGCCGCCCTTGGAGCCACCTTCCGCCGGTTTGCCCCGGTATCGGCGGCCGGGATCAACGTGGCGATCTACCTCTTCTTCCTGAGCGGCGGAATCAGCGTCGCGGCATTCCTGCCCGGGTGGATTCAGACCATTGCGCACTTCACGCCGACGTTTTACGGGGTGGATGCGCTGGAAGCCGCGATCTTCTACCAGTCCACCGACAACCTCGGCCGGGACGTGGCGGTGCTGGCGTTGACGRCCGCAGGCGGCCTGGTCTTGGGCACCATGTCACTCCGACGGCGGCTTGAGGCCTTCTAGCGCCGCACCAGCGGAGGCCATTGGCGTACGTCGCCGTGGACTGAGTCCTCGGAACTCACGATCACTCCCCCAGGGGCACCACCATCACGGGAACGCCAGAGAACTCCAGAACACGCAGGGTGTGGCTGCCGATATACGGTGTTGCACTGCCGGAACGGTCGACCAACGCCACGACGATCAAGGCCGCCTTGACTTCACGGGCCTCGGCCAGGATTTCGGCCGCGACCCGGCCGGTACSGCGACTAAGCGACACCGGCACTCCTGCCGCCGCCCCCAGCGCCGCCACATGGCGAAGGGCCGCTTCCGCTGCCAGATCCGCGTGTCTCGCCAGGGCGGCCGGGTCAATGGCGCCGGGATGTCGATCAAGCGCCCCGGGGTCCCTGACCGTCACKACCCGCAGGCCCGCGCCCAGCCGGCGCGCATAATCGACGGCCACTTCCGCTGCCCGGAAAGCGGCCCGGGAGTCATTGACTGCCACCAGGATCACGTCGCTCATCGGGTCCCCCTCGTGTCGGATTCCTGCGCCAGTCCGGCTGTGTTTCCTGAGTTTCCTGTGCTTCCTGCGTTGCGGTCCGCGGCCCAGCGAAGCCGCAGGCTCTCTTCAAGTTCCTGCGCGTCGAGCTGCCGCCGGATGCTCTGCAGTTCATTTTCCAGCCTGGGAATCCAGCGGTTTTCCACCGCCCGCTGCCGCGTCCGCGTCGCKGCGAGTTCGGCTGAAAGCAGCAGTTCCGCACGCTGGACCGCGGCGTAGCGCACCCCGGCCTCGAGGGCCCTGCGATGAACGGCAGCCGCGTAGGCCAAGGCCGAGCTTCCCCCTGCGGGTGGCGCCTGCGGGAGCCGGMACTCGGGATCTTCCGGATACAGCACGCCCATGGCACTGCCCCACGGCACGCTGACCCGTGCGGGTTCCAGCGGGGCCGCTGCCTCAATCCGCCCGCTGCCGTCCAGGGCGGCAGCCCGCCGCAGCCAGCGCGCTGCTTCCTTGGCCAGCTCCTCCCACTCCTCGCGGCCCAGTTCCAGCAGGAGCTGGAACCGTTCCAGTTCGTCCGTCAGGATGTGCTGCTTCCGGTCGAGGAGGCGGGCGCCGTGGCGGGCTGTCAGGAGCCGGCGCTCCACCCGGACCTTGCCTGCCCGGCCCGTGCTGGTCATGGCCGGCCTTCCCGCTGGGGAAGATACCGTTCCAGGAATGCTGTCGACAGCATGGTCAGTTCCTGTTCCGGCAGCGCACCGAGCGCCGCCCACGCCCGGCCGAGGGTGTCGTCCAGGGACCTGATTTCGTCGCGCCCCTGGTTGAAGAGCCCCGTTTCCACCAGCTCYCGGTAGCGGATGTAGCTGCGGTCGGTTTCGCTCAGCGCCGCCGCACCCACTAGTTCCGCCAGCTCCGCCGCCTGCCGGGCGCGCGCCATGGCGGCAAGAACCTGGGCGGCCACGTCCAAGTGGTCCTCGCGCGTGCGGTCTTTGCCCGCGCCGCTGCGCATGAGGCGGGACAGCGAGGACAGGACGTCCACCGGCGKGTAGATGCCGCGCGCCGCTATCTCTGGCGCCAKGACAATTTGCCCCTCCGTGATGTAGCCGGTCAGGTCCGGCACCGGGTGGGTGATGTCGCCGGCCGGCATCGTCAGCACCGGCACGATGGTRACGGAGCCATCGTGGCCCTTGACCCGCCCGCAACGCTCATAAAGGGTGGCGAGATCACTATAGAGGTAACCGGGGTAGCCCCGCCGGGCCGGGATCTCCCGGCGGGCCGCGGACACCTCCCGGACCGCTTCGGCATAGCTGGTCATGTCCGACATGATCACCAGAACGTCGTGGCCCTCGGTGTAGGCGAGGTGTTCGGCAATCGTCAGAGCGATCCGCGGCGCAAGKATGCGTTCAATGACCGGATCGTCGGCAGCGTTGAGCAGGAGCACCAGCTCTCCCCCGGCGGAGCGTTCTTCAAGGCGATCCCGGACATACGCGATATCCGCGTGGGTCAGCCCCATGGCCGCGAACACCACGCGGAACGAGCGGCCGCCCGATGTCGCCTGGGCCGCGATCTGGGTCGCCAGCGTCAGGTGGGGCAGACCGGGCACGGAGAAGATGGGGAGTTTCTGCCCCCTGACCAGCGTGGTCAAGGCATCGATGACCGAGATGCCGGTCAGGACCGCTTCCTGCGGGGGCTGCCGGTAGACCGGGTTCAGCGGCCAACCGCTGACCGGCAGGCTTGCCGCGCCCGTCACGGGAGGTCCGCCGTCGAGCGGTTCCCCCCGCCCGTTGCAGACTCTGCCGAGCCATTCCGTTCCCACCTGGATGTGAAGGGGACGGCCCTGAAAGCGGATCCGGATTCCTCCCAGCGACATGCCGTCGGTGCTTTCGAGGACCTGCAACGTCGCGAGGTCCCGGTCCACTTCAAGGACGAGGCCATGGCGCCGCTCACCGCCGTCCATGTCGATCGTGGCAAATTCATCCCAGCCCACGCCATCAATCCCGCCCGCCACGAGCAACGGCCCGCGGAGTTCCCGAACATCTCMGTAGGAGATCTGCGCGGCGAAGCCTGCCGGCAAAGGACTGGACCCGGCCCCGGAGGCACTGGCTGTTGTATCGTTCACTGCAGGGCCTCCAATGCCTTGAGCACGTCGCCAGTCCGGGCTTTGACAGCTGCCGCGTCMGAGGGACCCGCTTCCTCCCGGGCGCGCAGCACCGGACCGAGATCGGCTTGTTCGATGGTGGTGGCTGCCACGCCCCCTTCGACCAGTTTCTGGCAGGAATCGACGACGTCGAGCACAAGTTCCAGCAGAGCGGCGCCTTTGTCGGCCGAACAGAAACCATCGTTGACGCTGAGCGCGTTCTGCATCAGCACGCCATCGCGTAGCAGGCGCCCGCMGAGCAGCACCATCCGTTCGTGGCCCGGCAGCGACGATGTCCCGATAATCTCCGCCAGTTCGGCCAATCGGTCTGACTCCGCCAGCAGGGCGGCGGCCCGGGCCCGGCGCTCGGCCCAGCCCGGATCCCCGTTGGCCGCATGCCAGCTGCCGAGCGCTTCCGCGTCGCGGGCGAACGAGCCTGTCCAGCTCACCGCCGGATAGTGCCGGGAATAGGCGAGGTCCCGGTCCAGGGTCCACAGTGACCGGACGAAGCGCTGGGAGTCCGTGGTTACCGGTTCCGTCATGTCGCCGCCGGGCGGCGAAACAGCCCCGATCACAGTGACGGAGGCGGTCATCCCTCCGAGCGTTGTCACGCGGCCGGCCCGCTCGTAGAAGGAGGCAAGTTCGGATGCGAGATTCGCCGGGTAGCCCTCTTCGGCAGGAAGGTCGCCGTTGCGGTTGGCGAATTCACGCAGAGCTTCGGCCCACCGGGAGGTCGAGTCCGCGATCACGACGACGTCGTACCCCATGTMCCGGTAGTATTCGGCGACCGTGATCCCGGTGAAGATGCTCGCCTCACGGGCCATCATCGGCATGTTGGACGTGTTGGCGATAATGACCGTGCGTTCAATCAGCTTCCCGCCGGTGCGCCCGTCCTCGAGCTGGGAGAGCCCGTCGAGGACATCAGCCATCTCGTTGCCCCGCTCCCCGCAGCCCACATAGACAATCACGTCGGCGTCGCTCCACTTGGCGATCTGCTGCAGCAGCAGTGTCTTCCCCGTTCCGAAGCCGCCCGGCACCGMTGCCGCGGCCCCGCGCGCCACCGGAAACATCAGATCCAGGACCCGCTGGCCCGTATGCAGCGGCACGGTGACGGCGTGCCGGGCCCGGAATGGCCGCGGCCGGCGCACGGGACASGGCTCGGCCAGTGCCACCTCGTGGCCGCCGATGACGGCTACCGTCTCGAKGACGTGGACCCGGCTCTCCGGGGCCAGCCAGCTGAGCTCGCCGGAGACGCCTGCCGGCACCAGGACCCGGTGTTCCACCGCCCCGGAATCCGGGACGGTGCCCAGGACATGGCCGGMAGAAACGGTGGAGCCGGGCACCGCCGCCGGTTGAAAGGTCCATTCCCGGGCCAGGACCGCGGGGTCTTCCGCGGATCCTGACCGMTCGGGGGTCAGCCACATCGGCGCCGACGACAACGGCCGCATCAGCCCGTCGAACACGTGCCCCAGCAGTCCCGGCCCCATGAGGCCCGCGAGCTCATCTCCGCTGGGGGTGGCAACATCGCCGGCTTTCAGCCCGCCCGTGTATTCGTAGGCCTGCAGGGTTGCCCGGGTCCCGCTAATGGCGACAGCTTCGGCGCTGATACGCCGGGGGCCGACGGCGATCAACTCCAGCATGGACAGCCCTGCCACCCCCTCGATCTCCACCAGCGGTCCGCTGACTCGCACCACCGTGCCGGCCCTCCGGGCCGCTACCGGGTCCACAGCTCACGCGCCGCGGGCATGGCGTCAAGGGTCATTTCCGCCAGCAAGGGCAGGGACAGGTCCAGGCGGCGCGGACCGGCCTCGGCGACGACGCCGCCCTCGGGGCTTTCCGACACGCCGGCATCGGGGCCCAGCAGTTGCCGGCACTGTCCCGTCAGCCGTGCCACCAGGTCCGGGTAGCGCGGGTCCGCCGTGAGCCCGGCAGCCGCCGCCCGCACCCGGCGGTGGAGTTCCAGCCGGAGGGAACTGCGCTGCGCCAGGACCAGCTCGTGGGCCTGGCGGCGGGCCCGCGCCGAGCGCAGTGCGGCCTCGGAGCGGGCCGCGTCTTCGCCCTCTTTCGCTGCTGCGGCAAGGATCGCTGCGGCCTCGGCCCGTGCGGCGGCGAGCAGGGCACCGGATTGCCGGCCGGCGTCGTCCCTGAGCTCAGCGGCCTGCTGTTCGGCCGCCGAGCGCAGTGCCCGCCGCACCGGTTCCAGTGCGGCGTCAGCTTCCGGTGACAGCCCGGTCATGAGGGAAGCACCACGGTCATGGGCGAGCGCGGATCGGCCAAGTCCGGCCCCAGCGCGCGGGCCGAGCGGGGCGTGAGGAACACGATGGCCGTGGCCGGCGGCAGTCCGCTCCACGCACGGCGGATTTCCTCCTCGGTGAAAGCGGAATAGAGGACGACGCCGGCGAGCCGGAACCCGTCCAGCAACGCCGGTTCACCAATCGCGGCAATGGTTCCTGACATCGTTCCCGCTCCCCGCGCTCATGCCTTGCCGATGAGGATGATGGCGATGATGAGGCCGTAGATGGCGATGCCTTCCGCGAGCCCGACAACAACCATGGCCCGGCCGAAGATTTCCGGGCGTTCACTCATTGCCGCCAGCGCAGCCGATCCTGTGTAGGCCACGGCAAAGGCCGCCCCGATCGATGAGCCGGCCACGGCGATGGCCGCCGCGATGAGGGCCGAGCCGCCGGCGCCGGTAGTTGTGTCCGCGGCTGCCGCGGCAAGGGCCGGGGCCTGGCCCGTTGCGGCCGCCGGCCCTGCACTCAACGCGCCGGCCAGGAGAGCCAGGGCTCCTCCCATCACGGCGACGTTGAGCGCCGCCAGCACCTTGAAGGCGGCTTTTCGCCAGCGTTTGACGAGGAGGACGGCTCCTGTGGCGGCGATCAGGAAGACGGGGATGGCGCCGAACCAGAGGTTCACGGTGATTGCCTTTCAGACGGTGTGCCGGACGGGTTGACCGAAGTGGCGGCGGCCGGATCCCCGGCGGTGGCGGTCAGTTCMGGTGACCAGGGCCTGAACGGGCGCCMCTCGGCCTGGAAGACGCGGGAAAAGAGTTCGTAGTATTCCAGGCGCAGGGCCTGGATTCCCGCCACGAGGGCTTCGAGCGCGAAGGTTACGGCATTTCCTACAACGAACACCAGGACGGCCGCGGCGGCGCGCCAATCCGGTCCCCACAACGCCGTCGTCCCGTTCCAGACCACCGTCAACAACGCTGCGTGCGTCAACCCGAAGGCAGCGAGTCGGGCAAAGGAGACCAGGTTCGATCCCAGACGGATCACCGTGTCCACAAGCTCGACGAGTGCCTGGAAGACGGCGGTGGCCCCGCCTCCGGCTTCTACGAAGAGTCCGATGTAGATGAAGATGAGTGCGCCGAGACCGATGACCGCCGCGGCAGCCGTCAGGGACCCGGTGCCGKTCGCGAGTCCCCAGACGAGGAGCCCCAGAGCAAGGAACAGCAGGGAGCCGGCGACGCCCGAGCGGGCGTACAGGGCGTAGGCCCAGCCGCCCTCCCTGACGCGGTTGATGGTGCCGACGGCGTAGGAGCCGGCAAGCAGCAGGGCCCCCACCCACAGACCGGCGATCAGGAACTGCACCGGGTCCTCCAGGGGTTGCAGCCACAGCACCGGCACGAGGCCGGTGGGGCCAAAGGCCTCCCCGTAGAGCGCGCCGAAGAACATCGCGGCCAACCCGGCCGCGCTCACGAACGGCCAGGCCTTGTGCAGTTTGGCCAGTCTCTTGCTACGGCCCGTGCGGAGGAACAGTCCCATGCCCAGCAGGATCGCGCCGTGTCCCACATCGCCGAACATCATCCCGAACATCAGCACGTAGGCCACGCCGGCGGCCCATGTGGGATCCAGATCCGCGTAGGGAACGGTTCCATAGGTATCGACGAGTGTCCGGGACACGCCGCTGCGGGCCTGTCCGCCAAGCAGCGTGGGTGGTTGGATCCACTTCGGCCGCGGCAGCGGGACAACGGCGGCCCCGAGCGGGGCGAGCCTGGCCGTCAGTGCGGGAATTTCGCGCCGTGGTGCCCAGCCCGCCAGCGCCGCGGCAGGCCCGGAGACGACGGCGGCGGCCACCGCCTTGTCCAGTTCCTCGGCACCGCGGCCCGGCGCATAGGGAAGGTCAAGTTCGACGACGGCGCTGCGGGCCACTTCCGCGAGCATGCGCTGACGGTCCTGCTCGGGGACTACGAGGGCCACCCGTTCCATMCGGACGGGAGCGAGAGATTCACGCCGCGGCATCGAGCACCTCGCTTGACCCGGCGCCGGCGGAAGCGGCCGCGAGCGCCGCCCGGACACGCCAGGCGTCCAGGG
This sequence comes from Arthrobacter sp. 10T413_2, assembly GCF_056394205.1. Classification (NCBI taxonomy): domain Bacteria; kingdom Bacillati; phylum Actinomycetota; class Actinomycetes; order Micrococcales; family Micrococcaceae; genus Arthrobacter; species Arthrobacter sp. 10T413_2. The sequence goes on from NZ_JBFTHK010000009.1 coordinate 35,278, forward strand.
CCAGAACCGCGATGGCGCCCAGTACGACGTCCGGCCCGGGCATGGAACCCCGGAGAAGACGGAATCCATCGTTCTCCGCCGCGGCATGCGCCCGGGCCTCGGCACGCCAAAGGTCCTTGGGGGACGCAACGCCAAGGACCACGCCCTGGAGGGAGCGCGGTATGGAGGCGGTGAACCCTTCGATGCCGCTGGCGGTCTCCCAGGAACTGCCAAGAACCGGACGCAACAGGTGCAGAACCTGCGCGGTGGGCGCGGCAACGTCGATCAGCGCGATCCGGGCGGCCGTGAGGACGCATACGGCGCCGCACCACGGCCGCGCCGGGGCTGCCGAGGMAGCCAGCCTTCGCGCCCAGGCGACGGTCAGTGCATCGCGCATCGGGCCCGGTTCGGCGGTTCCGACGTCACCCCAGGCGCTGGCACGCAGGATGGCGGCGAGTTCTTCGGCCGAGCCGGCCGTGCGCAGCCGAGGCCATGCGGTGGCGAGTGCCCCAAGGGCGTAGAACTCCGGGGTGGGTGCGATGCCGGCAAGGTGATGGGCAAGGGCCGCGATGTTTTCGATTTCATAAGCTCCTGCAGCAGCCCGCGCGAGCGCCGTGCCCGACGCCGGAAGCCAGCCCGCCAGCACCCTCAGTTGCCACAGGACGGTTTCCTGGACGGCACGTTCGGCGGCCGCGAGCCCGCGGGCCCCGGCCAGGCGTTGCCCGTAGCTCGATTCCMGCAGGAGGGCCACGGCACTTTCCAGCGTCGGTTGGGTGGCCATCGCCCGGCTGGTCCCGGCACCGGCGCGCCGCTGCGCCATGGACCGGGCACGCACAGAGGCCGCAACCCAGTCGGCTTTCATGGCTGCTCGGCGCTCTGTGGAGCCAACAGGTTGTCGATGACCTCGCCGACGACGGCGGGAATGCGCGCCAGGCCGGTCCTTTCCAGTGTTGCAGCCTCTTGGCGTGCCTGTTCCAGCAGCTGTGCGTCCCGCTCCGACGCATCCTGTTCGATCCGGGCGGCGGCCCTGACGCGTGCCGCCCCGGCGTCAAGCCGGGCCCGGGCCACGATTGCTGCCGCTTCGGCGCGGGCCCGGACCACGTCTCCTTCCGCGCTGAGGCGTGCCTCCGCAACGAGCGCCTCGCATGCTGCTACGTCGCCGGCGAGTGCAGCGAACACAGGTGCAAGTTCGGCAGCCCGCCCCTGGTCGTCTGCAGCCGGCACCCCGGCCGGCCCGGCAGCTCCCGGGGTACCTACAGGCCTGAAACGGTCCAGAATACTCAATCGCGCCATCTCGTCTCCCGGGAATTCCTCAGGGCCGCCTTCCGGGTCCGCAGAGCCACATTCCTGAGCAGGTCCTCACATCATCCCTTGGCTCCTGGCGCTAAGGCAGAGACCAAAGACCCCAAGGTCGTCCGCCCTCATTGCGGCCGACGACCCGGATGTCCAACCGTCCCGACGCGTGTGCCAAGGATGCTGCGCAGGAGCCTGAATCCCTCGCCCAGGGACAGGTCCGGCAGGTAGGCGCGGGTCAGGGCATTCGCGATGCCGGGCAGGGCTGCCGAGTCCGGATACACCATGAAGAGAGGGACGTAACGGGGGTGGAACTTGCTCTTGAAAGCCAAGAGGGACCGGAAGCCGTAGACGGGTTCAAGGGCGGATCCCAAACGATCAAGCAGCCGGTCGAGGCCGGCGGTCGCGCCCGGACGCGCTGCGGACTCGTCCCGGGGCAGGGCCGGAGCCACCCGKGCCAGGGGCGCCCCTGAGAGGCTGATGAATTCGCAGTTCTCATCCTTGAGGCTCGTTGCTKCGGAGGCTATGAGGAACTCGATAGCCGGCCGGAAGCCGGTGCTGCGCCTCCTCATGAAATCAAGGGTCCAGCCGACGATCCGTCCGTTGCGGTAGACCGGAAGCCAGGAGGTGACCGCGTGGACCTGTTGGTCGGCGTCAATGGCGAGCAGGCAGCGAACTTCAGGGTCGTTGAGTTCGTCGAGCCCGCCAAGGGTGAACCCCATTTCGGGCATTTTACGGTCCGCGACCCATTCTTCTGAGATGGCCAGGATCTGGGTCTGGATGCCCAGGCMGGCCGAGGGATAGCGAACCCATTCTGCATGGATTCCGGCTTTGGCCGCGTTGTTCAAGGCCGTGCGTATGTCCTGGAATCTCTTCCCTTTGAACGACAGGGTGTCCAGGKGCAGCACGGTTTCCTGGGCGACCTGGACGGAATCCCAGCCGATGCCGGATGCGGCATCCCGGACCTCCGCAGTAACGGAGTAAAAGCAGGGCGTCCAACCATTGGACCGGCAGTAGCCGTAGAACTCCTCCACTACCGCCGGGATCAGGTTCTTGGGTCCGACGGGCCCGCCGGCCGTMAGGGCGATTCCGGCGATGACGCGGTAAGCGATGAAGCTCTGACCCGTGCGGGAGAACCAGTAGGCGTTCCCGGTCCACGTGGTCATCCAGGATATGGAACTGCCTTCCTGTGATGTGAGGATCGCCAACGCCTTGTCTTTGTCATCGCCGTGCCGGGGGTGGGTMGGACGGACAAAGGATTTAAGGACCAGCACGCCCGTGATGGCCCAGAAGACAATGCCGACTCCCTCGTAGAGCAGAACTGCCAGGGTGCTCTCCGGGAAGAAGGCGGGCGGAACGTCCACCGTGAAGCCCAGCGGCAGGAACCTGTCGGGGACGTCGGCCACCAGATCGGCGAGTCCGGGGAGKGGGGTGAAATCCGCGGCGAGGACCAGCCCGGCCGCGACGTAGATAACGCCCAGGACGCCGGCCAGGGCCAGGACCTCCAGGGCGAGCCGGGTGTAGGTCCCGGGGGGTGCGGCGACAGGATACAACCTCCGGCAGGCCAAGACCACACCGAAAATCATGACGGGGACGAGAAGCKGGACCACAAGTGCCAGCGGTTGGGTGCTGTGGCCCGGCTGGCTGGCATCCACCAGTTCMCCGGCGACCGTGTCCGGTCCAGCCGCCAGGAGTACCCCCACCAACGTAATGAGCGCCAGCAGCGATAGCCCGGCCTGGACCACCAGCACACCGGCCCAGGCGAAGCGCCGTCCGCGTCTGAGGCCCTCAGAGAGCAGCAGCAGAAGAAAGGACGGAACAATCGCCATGAAGATTGCGCCCGCCCCTGCCCTCAGTTGCAGGTGCGCGGCCTCACAGGCCCGGTGCTGGGCCGGAACTGCGCAGATATTCTGCAGTGTCTGGGCGTCCACGGGCCGGATGTCCGTGAAGAGGAAGCGCAAAACCGAGAGCGGCCCGACAGCGTGCGGGGCCAGGCCCGCAACCACCGGTCCGACGGCCGAGACTGCCACGAGGAGGGCTACGAGGATCCTCCCCTCATGCCGTGAACTCACCGGGCGCACCAGCCGCGGGCGGCGGCCCAGAAGGATCGGGCCCAGGAGCGCGCCCGCAGCACCGGCTCCAAGTCGCGCCAGATCGGCGAACCCCCCGTTGTAGAGGGCGAGAAGAATCAGGAGCCCAAAGAGCCCCAGGCGGATCCGCCGCCTCCACAAGGTGCCCATGGAAGCCGTGGCGGCCATGGCGGTCCCGCAGATGAAGGCGCTCGGGCCAAGAAAAAACGTTCCGCCCACTTMCCGGGCCCAGTTCCCCGTCAGGGCACGGGTGCCCGCCCAAAATCCTGCGGCTGCCAGGAGCCCCGCACTCTGGGTCGCAACGGCCGCCAGTGCGAACTTCCTGCTGCCCAGCTKCCGTTCCAACGGTATGCAGGCCAACAGCACCAGCACCGTTCCCACCACATAGCCGAGCAGATCCCGGGCCCAGAACGCGGCGGTCAGAGGCGTCCACCAATGATTCAGCAACGACTGCGCTGTCGCCGCCACATTGGCCCTCCAGTGCAGTGCAGGGCCGGAGACGATGCTCGAGGAAAGGAGACCCAGGGTCCAGAAAACGGCGACAAACGCCAGCGTGACGGGAGCCCCCCGCAAGACCGAGAGCAGCCAGCCCGCTGACCTGCGGCGACGGGACCGCCTGTGCCCGGCGAGCGGCGGCAATTCTGGCACTGGGGATCCTTTCAGGATTTCGGGACACTCAAGGCAGGCCCATCCTGTCGCTTCCATTTGACCACTTACGTCCGAGCCCGCAAAAGGCTGTTCCCCTGATCGCTCGTCGACGGCGGCMCAGGGCCGGAACGATGCTAGCACCCCTCAAACTCCCAGCTTCGCCTACGGCTGGCGTGCTATAAAAGMCACTGAAGGCGCTTGCATTCCCGTGCGGAGCAGCGTCCGGCCTTGGCGGACCGCCGGCCGTAACCCCAATCGCGGACAGGAGGAATCACGATGGAGCAGCTCCTCAATGTCAGCGTCATCGATGAGCCGTTGCTCTATTCCTTMTATGCCCTTTCCGCCCTCGCGGTCCTCTTCCTGCTCCTGCGTGCCGGGCTCCTGCCGCGCCGGGCCCGCCGCCCGGGGTCATCAGCCGGGGAGGTCAGTGACCCGGCGTCGGCCGCATCACGACTGCCCGGACGGCGGAGGTGGCTCTTCATAGCGGCCGTATCCGCGGCCGCCGGCGCCCTCGCCGGAGCACTGACGCTGTTTGTCTGCGAAGTGGTGCTGAATGTCTTCGGTTTGCCGCTGGACACGGACACCCGCATCTGGGCGATTGTCGCGTTCGCGGGGCTCGGCCTGGCTGGTGTAAGTCTGTGGCGGTCCCGCTGGTGGCGGAAGACCGTCGCCGTCCTCGCCTGCCTGTTGTTCATTGCKACAGCAGCGCTGGGGATCAATGCAGGTTACGGACTGAACCCGACGTTGGGAGCCATGTTGGGCATGAACCAGGCCAAGCATCTGACCCTGCCCAAACTGAATCCGGCACAACAGCCGGGAGCCGGGTCCGCCCTCTGGCAAAGCTGGAAGGCACCTGCGGGGATGCCGGCCGTCGGACGCAGCGGGTCAGTCACGATTCCGGCCGATGCCTCCGGATTCCACGCCCGGGACGCCTTCCTCTATCTGCCGCCCGCCGCCCTGGTGGATAACCCGCCGCCTCTGCCGATCGTCATCATGATGATGGGACAGCCCGGAGGCCCCGAACAGAGCAAATCCGCCGTCGAGGAACTCGATGCCCTGGCGCAGCAAAATCACGGGTTGGCCCCGCTGCTCCTCACGGTGGATCAGCTGGGCGATCCCTACAAGAATCCTGTCTGCGTCGACTCCGCCAAAGGCAACGTCTACACCTATGTCACTACCGACGTCGTCAACTACATCCGCAAGAACCTCAACGTTGCGACCGACCGGACCCAGTGGGCCGTGGCGGGATACTCCAACGGCGGGGAATGCGCGCTCTCATTCGCGGCCAAGCGACCGGAGATTTTCGGCTCGCTGCTGGACATCTCGGGAGAGCTGGAGCCTGTGGACGGCACCGTGGCCAATACAGTGAAGACCATTTTCGAAGGGAGCCAGGCCGCGTTCGATGCGGAGAAGCCCGCAACGATCCTCAAGGCCCATAAGTACACCGATGAGCTCGCCATCTTCACAAACGGCTCCGTTGACCCGCAGTACGGGCCTCAGGGCGCGAAAGCCGCGGCAGCTGCGAAGGCCGCCGGCATGACAACGCACCGGTTCGTCGGGCCAGGGATCGGACACCGCGGGGACGCTGTGAGCTATGGCCTCAAGTCCGGGCTGCCGCTGCTATTCCAGAGATTCGGACTGGCCCCGTCGTGAGTGGCCCCGTCATGAGGGCCGCCACCTCCCTCAGTCCCCTAAGCTTCTGAGCTCGCGTGCCGGGCCGCCGCCCCGTCGCAGGCCGCCCCTCCTCCCTGACCTTTATGTAGTCCCACCTCCTGATTGGAACCCCATGTCTGTGCCAATTCTGGCCGCCCAGGACCTCACCAAGACCTACGGTCGCGGGCCCGACCGCTTCGACGCACTCAAAGGCGTCTCCCTGGAGATCGGCCGCGGCGATTCCGTGGCGATCGTGGGGAAGAGCGGCTCCGGAAAGTCAACGCTGATGCACATCCTCGCACTCCTGGACACCCCCGGCGGCGGGCAGGTCCACGTCGACGGGACTGACGCGAAGACCCTGAGCGGCCGGCGGCTCAACGCGCTGCGGAACACCATGTTCGGCTTCGTGTTCCAGCAGTTCTTCCTCAACCCCGGTTCCAGCGTGCTGGAGAACGTCGTCCTCCCCCTGAAGATCGCCGGCGTCGGCAGCCGTGAACGGCGCGCCCGCGGGATGGCCKTCCTGGAACAGCTCGAACTGGCCGACAAGGCCCGCAACAAAGCCGGCAACCTCTCCGGCGGCCAGAAACAGCGGGTCGTCATCGCCCGGGCCCTGATCACCAGTCCCCAGGTTCTGTTCGCGGACGAGCCCACCGGGAACCTGGACACGGCCACCGGGCGCATCGTCGAGGACATCCTGTTCGACCTCAATGCCAACCACGGCATCACCMTGATCACCGTCACCCACGACCACGACCTTGCCGCCCGCTTCAACCGCCGTCTCTATATCCGTGACGGCCTGCTGATCACCACCGACGAGGAGCACGCGGCATGAACCCGCTCGAAATCCTGAAGACCGCCATGGCGAACAGCTTCCGCAGCAAGTTGCGCACGCTGCTGACCATCCTGGCGATCTTCGTCGGAGCGTTCACCCTGACCATTACCAACGGCCTTGGCACCGGCATCTCCAATTACATCGACAGCCAGATCGCCGCCGTCGGMTCCAGCAATTCCTTCACGGTCGGTAAAACTGACACGAGCGGCAATCCCGCCTCCGGACCGAAGAAATACKACGCCACTACGAAAGTCCTTGCGGCCGGCGGACGGCCGGGTTCCACCCAGCTGGCCCTGGGCCAGGCCGATCTGGACGCGATCGGCGCCATCCCGGGTATCACCGGCGTCACCCCGGTGACCCGGCTCAGCCCGGACTTCATCCAATGGAACGACCACGACAAGTACCAGCTGTCGGTCAGCCCCCTTGCCGGGGCGCAGCCGCAGCTCGMGGCGGGGGCAGCCCTGGACGATTCCGCAGCCCAGCCGCAGCTGATCCTGCCCTCCAGCTACGTGGCCCCGCTCGGCTTTGCCGAGAATAACCAGGCCGTCGGTCAGGACGCCACGATCGGCATCACCGACGCGACCGGAACCATGCACCCCATCACTGCCCGCATCACCGGCATTGAACAGAGCGCACTGCTCGGCGGCGGCGGCGCTTTCATCAACAAGTCCCTCTCAACGGCCCTCGCCGATGCCCAGGGAACCGGCGCGCCTGCCGCATCAAAGTCCGTCTGGGCGAACGTGACAGCCAGTTTCGCACCGTCATCCGCCGCTCAGGTCAACGACATGAAGGGCAAGCTCGCCGCGGCCGGCTATACCGCCCAGACCCTCGATGACCGGATCGGCACGGTCAAAACCGTCATCAACGGGATCATCGGCGTCCTGGACGCCTTCGCCGTMATCGCCCTGGTGGCCGCAGGCTTCGGGATCGTGAACACCCTGCTGATGTCCGTGCAGGAACGCACCCGGGAAATCGGCCTCATGAAAGCCATGGGCATGGGCAGTGGATCCGTCTTCGCGCTCTTCAGCACCGAAGCGGCGTTCATTGGCTTCCTCGGAAGCGCCATCGGGTCCGCCGCCGCAATCGGGCTCGGCACCGCAGTGAGCGGCGCCCTGGGCCGCGGGCCCCTCAGCGATCTGGAGGGCCTCCACATCCTCGCCTTCGCTCCCGGCTCCGTTGCCGGCGTCATCCTCCTGGTCATGGCCATCGCCTTCGTCGCCGGAACCCTCCCGGCGTGGCGGGCAGCGCGGCAAAATCCGATCGACGCCCTCCGCTACGAATAAGGCACGCCAGGGCCTCCCCCCAGCCGGCCGCAGGCCTCTTCCGCGGCCGGCTCGCGAGGCTTAGACTCGATTGGCTTGACGAAACAGGGAGAAGTTCGGCATGAGGCTCGTCGTCGATCTCACTAAATGCCAGGGTTACGCGCAGTGTGCCTTCCTCGCCCCGGACGTCTTCACGATCCAGGGGGACGAGGCACTCACGTACGACCCCGCCCCTGACGAGGCGCAGCGAACACGGATCCGGCGGGCTGCGGCCGCCTGTCCCGTACAGGCCATCCGGCTCGACCAGCTTGGGGAGCCGGAGAGTTCGCAACCTCCGACAGAAACCCCGGGTGCGGCAGCCGCTATCGGAGGCAACGGGGGCATCTTCAAACGATCCGGACGGATCGTCGTCGTCGGCGCGTCACTGACCGGCCTGCGCGCAGCGGAACGGCTGCGCGAGGAGGGGTTCACAGGCTCGCTGACCCTGATCGGCGAGGAAACACACGAGCCGTATGACCGGCCGCCGCTGTCGAAACAGGTCCTGGCCGGTGCGGTACGGTCCGAAGACACGTCGCTGCCACGCCGCCGGCCCCTCGACGTCGACTGGCGTCTGGGCGTCGCGGCCACAGGACTGGATCTGGCCGCACGACAGGTACAGCTCGCCGACGGTAGCCGGATCGGGTTCGACAAGCTGTTGATCGCCACCGGGGTGCGGGCCCGGTCCTGGCCCAACGCAGCGGAGGCGGCGCTGGCAGGAGTCCTAACCTTGCGAACCCGGGAGGATGCAGCAACGCTTCGCAAGCTCCTGGCCGGCCGCCCTCGTCGGGTCCTGGTCATTGGCGCCGGGTTCATCGGTTGCGAAGTCACTTCGGTGTGCCGCGAACTCGGCCTGCCGGTCACGGTGGCGGAGGCGGGTCCGGCACCGCTCGGCGCGGCGCTCGGCAGTGTGATCGGCGCAATCGCCGGAGAGCTGCAGGAAGAGAACGGCGTGGATCTGCGCTGCGGTGTCAGGGTGGTTTCGCTCGAAGGCGACGCGACCGGACAGCTGTGCCGCGCCCACCTGTCCGATGGCACAACGCTGGAGGTGGACGTGGCCGTCGCCGCGCTCGGGGCCGTCCGTAACGCCGAATGGCTCGCCGGTTCCGGATTGGCGAGCGGTCCGTGGGGCGTCGCGTGCGACGCCGGCTGCCGCGCTTTCGACGTCAACGGGCTGGTCACCGACGATGTCTTCGTCGCCGGCGACGCGTCCCGCGCCCCGCAGCCGATGTTCGGCTACCAGTTCCTCGCCGTCGAGCACTGGGGCAACGCGATCTCCCAGGCCGACGTTGCAGCACACAATATGGTCAGCGKCGAGACCGAACGCTGGCCGCACCTTGCCGTGCCGAAATTCTGGTCCGTCCAGTTCGGCACCGAAATCAAGAGCGTGGGCGTGCCTTCGGTCGCGGATGAGGTCGCCATCGTGCAAGGTTCGGTCGCGTTGCGGCGGTTCCTGGCCGTCTACGGCTACAAGGGACGCATCGTGGCTGCGGTGGCCTTCAACCAGAACAAATGGCTGGAATTCTACGAACCGCTGATCGAGCAGGCGGCGCCGTTCCCGCCCACGTTCCACCATGTTGACGAACCCGCCGAAGCCCAGCCGGTGCCGGCCGGTTTCCCGGCCGCCGCCAACCCCACCCAGGACGCGACCGTCGTCGTAACCGGCCACTATCCCAATGAGCGACGCGCCAGGCTGACTGACCGCCGCGTCCCGTAGAGCGCCGCCCCGGAGACCGGCAGCTACCGGACCCACAACCCAAGGAGCCTTCGCCATGTCCCAGCCCAGCACATGGGAGCAGATCCTCGACTACTCCAACCGGGCCAACCCGTACCCCTTCTACGACGAGCTCCGCAAGACCCCGGTGACACGGCTTCCGGACGGAAGCTACCTCGTGAGCAGCTACGCGGAGATCGCCGCCCTGCTGCACGATCCKCGGGTCAGTTCCGACATTGAGCGCAACCCGGCGGCCGCTGCAATGCGCGCCGCCGCCGGTGAGGACGGGGAAGGGGACGGGCCGGGCATGACGCCAACGTTCCTCAGCATGGATCCTCCTGATCACGACAAGTTCCGGCGGATCACCATGCGGCATTTCGGACCGCCCACGACGCCGGGCAGGGTGGCGGGGATGGAGGCGCGKATGACGGAAATTGTCACCGACCTCATCGACAACATGGCGGCCCGCAGCCGGATCGACGTCGTCGATGACCTGGCGTATCCGCTGCCCGTCACGGTGATCTGCGAACTTCTTGGAGTGCCTCCGGGAGATGAACAGCGCTTCCGGGTCTGGGTGGATGTTGCCCTGCAATCGACGGATCCCGGCCTGGATCCAGAAACCCAGCAAAAGAAGCGGATTGAGGCCGGCAAGGAACTGCGCGCTTTCATGCAAGAGCTGGTCGAAACCCACCGACGGGCACCGGGGAACGACCTGCTGTCGGCGATGGCCACCGATGACGGCCCGGAAGGCCGCATGCCGGACGAACAACTGGTGAGCACCGGGCTTCTCCTGCTCATCGCCGGCCATGAAACCACCKTGAACCTCATCTCCAACGGCGCACTGACCTTGCTGCGCCACCCGGCCGAGCTCCAGAGGTTGCGCGATGATCCCGGCGTGGYCATCCCCATGGTCGAGGAGCTGCTTCGCTACGAGCCGCCCGTACATTTCGTCCCGTTCAGAACCGCCCTCGATGACATCGACATCGCCGGCACCACCATCCCGGCCGGCGCTTCCCTCACCCTGGTCCTGGCCGCGGGCAACCGGGACCCCGCCCACGTGGCTGATCCCGGCCTCTTCATCCCGGACCGGCGCAACAACCAACACCTCGGCTTTGGCGGCGGCGTMCATCTCTGCTTCGGGGCGCCCCTGGCCCGGCTGGAAGCGCAAATCGCCCTCACCGCCTTCGCCACCAGGCTGGAGAACCCGCGACTGCTMTCCGACCCGCCCCCGTACCGGCCGAGCCCGTTCCTGCGCGGCCCCTCCCACCTCCCGGTGCACATCGACGGCGTCCGCGCCCTGGCGGGCCCGCCGGCGACAGCACGGTCCGGTAGGGCCGACTGACCCGGCGTTGGCTGCGCCCCGGCGTTGGCCTTGGCCGGCTACCGGTAGATGTTCTGGTGAATCCTGGTGGCGCCTTCCGATTCCAGCTTCTTCGTGTCCGCGTCGTCTCCGACCAGGCGAACATTGAGACGTCCTTTGTCGAGGCCCAACGMCAGGATGTGGGTCCCCTGGGACAAGTCCCCGCACGCTGCAGCCCATGCCGTCTCATCCCCCGCAGGAACAACCACGAGGCAGGAAACACTCTGTTTCACGTCCTGCCCCACGTAATACGAATAGCCGTCGTTCTCAGCCAGGAGCCGGAAACTGTCCGTCAGGGTCTTGTTGGCACTGCCCATGACGACGACGCTCGGCAGGGTGTCGCGGTCCGTCGCGGGTCGGTCCAGGGCCTTCAGGCCCTGCTCCCCCGAACAACCCGTCATGCTCACAACCGCCGCGGCCAGCACCGCGATCATCGATAATTTGTGCCGCCTCATCGCACCGTCCCCCTCAGGCCTTGGATGACGGCGAGCCTACACCCGCTAGTCGCACGCGGCGGCGATCAAGACMCAATAGTGTGCCCTAATGACCCGACGGCGGTCGGGCGCCGCGTTGCCGCAGCGGCGAAAGGGTCCGGCTGTGGCGGTTCTCTGAAACGGGAKGATCGAATCTGGCGTCTTCCAGGGTCGCTCCGTCTTGGAACCAACGGCGGTTGTTGTAGAAGCTGATGGCCCTGTCGTTGCTCTTCGCCACCCAGAGAACTGCCCGCTCATAGCCGAGTTCGATCAACTGCTGTTCGGCGGCTGCAAACAAGACGGAGCCTGCGCGCTGCGCCCACCAGTCCGGATGCACATTGATCGCGTGCAGCTGACCGGCGCCCRCTGCCGAGCCTCCGACGGCGGGACCGACAATGGCGAATCCCGTCACCTMATTGCCGCATTGGACCACGAGGTGCATCGTCCCCTCGCGGGGTTCGCGGATATTGCGGCGCCACGCAGACGCCGCGCGTCCGACGTCAAGGCCGTCAAGATACTGATCGGTCATGACGCCACGGTACGTGGCCCGCCATGCCGCAACGTGAATCTCTGCCAGCCGCGCGGCGTCGTCTTCGGTCGCGGCCCTGACGCTGATATCCGAAGTGGTCATGCTCGCGAATCTATCAACTGAGGTCACCGGTGCCGTGCGGCGCGCGAGAGGGACTCTCCCGCACGGAAAGAGGCTAGGATCGCAACGCCGGGATGCCTCTCGCCCGCTCGACCACGCACATTCAAGGAGCACAAGTGAACCGCGCCCTTCTCGTCATCGACGTGCAGAACGAATACATCTCCGGAAACCTGCCGATCGGTTTCCCCGACCCGGAAGTGAGCCTGGCCAACATCGGCAAAGCCATGGACGCCGCTACGGAAGCGGGCATTCCTGTCGTTGCGGTCCAGCAAACTGCGCCGGAAACATCGCCAATTTTCGCCCGCGGCAGCCACGGATTCGCCTTCCACCCCGTMGTMAGCAGCCGTAGCCATGACCACCTGATCGAAAAGACCCTTCCCTCCTGTTTCGCCGGCACAGATCTCGCGGAATGGCTCGCTGAGCGTGACATCGACACAGTCGTGATCGCCGGGTACATGACACAGAACTGCGACGAATCAACCGCCCGGGACGCGGCACACCGTGGACTGAAGGTCGAGTTCCTCTCCGACGCCACAGGAACTCTAGCCATGTCCAACTACGCGGGATCACTTGKCGCCGAACAGCTGCACACCGCCGTGCTCATGGTCCTGCAGTCGCGCTTCGCCTCCGTCCTGACCACCCGTGAGTGGATCGACGCTGTTGAACACGGCACGCCCGTCCCGAAACCGGACATTTTCGCCAGCACTCAGGCAGGACGCGACGCGGCCGCAGGCCGGGGCTGACCTTCCTGCTCCATCCTGCCAAGCGCCGCCCTGACATAAGTAGGCCCCCCACCCCGGGCCGGCCGGTCCCGAGGGGGCCTGCCACTACCTGTATCAACAGCCACTCCCAAACGTGCCGATTCTGCGGTGTTCTGTAGAGGAACCCCTGGCGGCCCCACGCGGACCGCCTCCAACCTCCGGTTACGGAGAAATGAAAGGAAGACCCCATGTCCACTTGGCTCATCACAGGATGCTCGACCGGGCTCGGCCGCGCCCTCGCCCAAGCAGTGCTCGCGCACGGCCACAACGCCGTCGTCACGGCACGAAACGCCGCCACCCTGGAGGACATCGCGGCCGAATACCCGGACACCGCACTGGCCCTCCCCCTCGACGTCACMGACAAGGCACAGATCGGCTCGGTGGTTGAGCAGGCCCGGACGCGCTTCGGTGGCATCGACGTGCTGGTCAACAATGCCGGCTACGGCTACCGCGCCGCGGTGGCGGAAGCGGACGACGCCGACATCCGGCAGTTGTTCGGCACGAACGTCTTCGGCGCCGTCGACATGATCAAAGCGGTCCTCCCGGACATGCGCGCGAAAAGGGCAGGGAACATCCTGAACATCTCCTCCATCGGAGCACGCATCTCACCTGCCGGGTCCGGCTACTACTCGGCAACCAAGGCGGCCCTGGAGGGCCTGTCCGGTTCACTCCACAAGGAACTGAAGCCCCTCGGCATCAAGGTCACCGTGATCGAGCCCGGCGCGTTCCGGACCGACTTCGCCGGCCGCTCACTCACCCAGTCGGCGACGGCGATTCCGGACTATGCGGAGACGGCCGGGAAGCGACGCAAGGAGAACGACACAGTCCACGGYACCCAGCCGGGCGACCMGGCCAAGGCCGCAGAAGCCATCCTGGCAGTCGTCGACAGCGCCAACCCGCCCTCGCTCATGGTGCTCGGCAAAGACGCTTTCGACGCCTTTGCCGCCGTCGCCGACGCACAGCGCACGGAGCTGGACCAATGGCGCGAACTCAGCCTCAGCACGGGCATCGACGGCTGAACAGGCCCGGCGGCGCCCACGCCCGGGCCTACGTTCAGACCGCGCGGTACCGGAGCGAGCCGGGAATCTCTCCCCGGATCCCCAGGCTCTCCCCGTAGGCGAATTTTGCCCAKAGTGCCCGCATCGCCCGTCCATGGGCGTTGACCTCGTCCCAGGTGGCACCGGCAAGGAGTCCTGCGGACTCCCACRTCCGCTGGTGGCCGAACAGCAKCGGCAGGTCAACCGTGTGTGCGGCGCCGTAAATGTTGCCGGGTGCCCGCCAGGACAGCACGTAGCTGTGGGCCCGTCCGCCAGCGCGCACATGACGCCTGGCAAACTGTCTGGCTGACTTGCCGTACACCACTTCGGTGACCACCCACGTGACGGCCTTGAGCACGGCGCTGCCGACGACGGGAAGCCGCGCCACCCGGCTGAGGAGTGGGCTTTGGGGCAGGAACAGCCGGGCCTCCTCCGCCGTGTGGCCAATGAGGATGTCGATCCCCGGCGCAGCAGCATTCCAGGCCTGGTCAACCTCGGATTCCTTGGGCAGGGGCGCGTGCCCGTACTGGGTTCCGAACGGCATGGCAGCGATGAGCCCGAATTTGCTGGCAGCCCGGGCCACATCCTCCTMGAGGGCGACGACCTCCATCGCCGGGGTGGCGTCGGTGACGGCTTCCGCGGCGGCGCCCATGGCGGCGCTCATCTTTTCCCGCCCGCGGGTAATCCCCAAGGGTGCGCTTTGGATGATGGCCCGCTGGAAGAGGGACGCCGCGTCCGGCGTCGCCATGAGGTGCGCGACGGCGTCGCCGCCGGCSGACTGCCCGAAGGCGGTGACCCTGCCCGGATCGCCACCAAAGGATGCGATGTTGCGCTGCGCCCAGCGGAACGCCTGGATCTGGTCCAGCAGGCCCAGGTTGGCGGGCCGGCCGGTGCTGGTGGACAAATATCCGAAGATGCCCAGCCGGTAGGTCACCGAGACGACGATGACGCGGGTTTCGGCAACCAGCACGGCCGGGTCGAAAATCGCCAGGTCCCCCGAGCCGGACGTGTAGGACCCTCCGTGCAGCCACACCATGACCGGCAGCCGTTCGYCGTCCCCGACATCGGCGGGCAGGGTGATCGACAGGTGCTGGCAATGCTCGTCGCCGGGGAGTTCGCCGTAGCGGGTGCCCAGCACGTCGTCCAGGAAGGGCACCGGGGCCTGCGGGCACGCCGGGGACAGGGACGTTGCCGTGAGCACGTCCGTCCAGTCGGAGGCCGGCGCCGGCGGCTGAAAACGGCCCGCGGTGGCGTATGGAATGCCGGTGGCACGCACGACGGCGCCGTCGCGCCATCCGGTGACGGGACCGCACGGCGGTGCGAAAGAATGGTCCTCAGTCATACCGGTTCAGCCGTTTTTCAGCAGGGCCACATCGGAGACAAGGTCAATGTGCTCCAGCATTGCCGCCGCGGCGGCGGCCGAATCCTGGGACCTGATCGCATCGGCGATCTTGCGGTGGGAGGCGAGCGACTGCTCCGGACGGCCAGGCTGTCCGAGCGATTCGAGGCGCGTTTCCAGGACCATTCCGGCGATGAACGTCATCAACTGGGCCAGCACTGCCGAATGCGCGGCAGCGGTCACCGCCTGGTGAAAGAGCTCGTCACCGCGTGCACCGCGGTCTCCCGTGGCGACTTCTTCCGCCATGGCCTCGAGGGCCTGATCGATGGCCTTCATGTCCTGCCCGGTGCGCCGTGCCGCGGCCAGCTCGGCCAGCTTGACCTCGAGCGTGCTGCGCGCCTCAACGATCTCGGGCAGCCGGCTGCGGTGCTCGCGGAGGCCCTTGATCACCGAAGGAACGTTGGGCCGGTAGACCAGCACTGCACCTGTGCCGTGCTGGACGTCGATCACACCAAGTACTTCCAAGGCCACGAGGGCCTGCGCCAGCGTTGCCCGCGAAACCCCCAGCCGCTCGGCAAGGTCCCGCTCAGCAGGCAGCGTGTCGCCAGGACCCAGCTGGGCGGCCTCGATGAAATCCATGATCTGCTCCACCAGCTGTTCGTAGAGCCGCGGCCGCGAAACGCGGGAAATCTGATGCGTTGCCGCCTGCTTTGCCATGCGCGTCCTTCCAGCCTGTCCTGACTCCTAAGACTACCGGAGAACTATTGACAAAGACACCTAGTGTCTAGGAGGCTAGGCCAGTAATCCAATTATCGCAAAATCCGGAGCCCACCTCATGACTTCTGAATCCACGCCGCGCGCCCACGGCCCCCTGACCGGTTATCTCGTGGTGGACCTGAGCCGCGCCCTTGCCGGTCCGCATGCCGGGATGATGCTGGCAGACCTCGGCGCGCGGGTGATCAAGGTGGAGAACCCCGGTACCGGAGACGACACCCGCGGCTGGGGGCCGCCGTTCGTGGGCCCCGACGACGATCCCCAGGCCACGTACTTCCTGTCCTGCAACCGCAACAAGGAATCCATTGCCCTGGATTTGAAGAGCGACGACGGCCGGGCAGTGCTGCGTGAACTGCTGGAGCGCGCCGACGTGGTCATCGAGAACTTCCGTCCCGGCGTCCTGGACCGGCTCGGGTTCTCTGCTGCGGAGATGCATGCCCTGAATCCGGCCCTGGTGGTCCTGTCGATCACCGGGTTCGGGCACGACGGCCCCGAATCCCGGCGCAGCGGCTACGACCAGATCCTCCAGGGCGAAGCCGGGCTGATGTCCCTGACCGGGTCCGGGCCGCACGATCCCCAGCGCGTCGGGGTCCCCATCGCAGACCTCCTCGCCGGCATGTACGGGGCGTTCGGCACCTTGGCCGCACTGCTGCAGCGCGAACGCACCGGCCAGGGCCAGATCGTCCGTACCTCGCTGCTGGCGGCMTTGATCGGGGTCCACGCTTTCCAGGGCACCAGGTCCACCGTGGCCGGCGAGGTTCCCAGGGCCCAGGGCAACCACCACCCCTCCATCGCCCCCTACGGCCTGTTCCACTGCCGGCAGGGCCGGGTCCAGATCAGCGTGGGCAGCGAAAAACTCTGGCGCACGTTCGCTGCCGAGTTCGGGATCGACGCCGYGCGGCCGGAGTTCGCCGCCAATGCCGACCGCGTGCRGAACCGCGAGAAAGTCATCGAGGAAGTGGAGCGCGTGTTCTCCGATTTCGAGGCCGGCCCGCTGCTCGCCAAACTCAACGAAGCCGGCATCCCGGCCGGCAAGGTCCGCACCCTGGACGAGGTCTACGAATGGGACCAGGTCCGTTCGCAGGGGCTCGTGATCGACGTCGACCACAAAATCCTCGGCACCGTGAGCCTGCCCGGTCCCCCGCTGCGGTTCTTCGGCCCCGCCGGCAGCGCGGAAACCACGCTGAAGGCCCACGCTGCACCGCCGCTGCTCGACCAGGACGGGGAGCAGATCCGGCGGTGGCTCKGGCTGACCGCGGCCAGCCGCACGGCCACTGAATCCGGCACGGCACAGGAAGGTCACCAGGCATGCTGACCCAACAGAAAGTCCGGCACCTGGACGCGACCGAACTCCTCGCCGCGGTCCTCGATCCGGGTTCCTACCGGAGCTGGGACGCACCGGTCGTGGACCCCGATCCCGGGCCGGAGTACCGGCAGGAACTCGCCGCCGCCCGGGCCAAGACCGGAGTGGACGAATCCGTCCTCACCGGCGAGGGCTTCATCCGCGKGCGCCGGGTCGCCGTCATCGTCAGCGAATTCCGGTTCCTCGCGGGCTCCATCGGCCTCGCCGCGGCGGAACGGATCGTCAACGCCGTGGAACGGGCCACCCGCGAAGGCCTGCCGCTCCTCGCGGGCCCGGCGTCCGGCGGCACCCGCATGCAGGAAGGGACCATCGCGTTCCTGTCCATGGTGAAGATCAGCGCGGCCGTCCGCGCCCACCGGCAGGCGGGCCTGCCCTACCTGGTCTACCTGCGGCATCCCACCACCGGCGGGGTCATGGCGTCCTGGGGATCCCTCGGCCACATCACGGCCGCCGAGCCCGGAGCCCTCCTCGGCTTCCTTGGACCACGGGTCTACGAGGCCCTCCGCGGCGAACCGTTCCCGGAGGGCGTCCAGAGGKCAGAAAACCTCTTCGACAAAGGTCTGATCGATGCAGTGGTCCCGCCCGGGCAACTGTCCGACGTCGTCGACCGCGCMTTGAGCATTGTGGTCACCCGCCCCMAGACTCGGGCGGCCCCTCCCGCGACGCTGTCGGTGAAGCCGTCCGACGCCGGCGCTTKGGAATCGATCAGGATTTCCCGCAATCCCCGCCGGCCGGATGTGCGCCAACTGCTTGCGCACGGCGCCCGGGACGTGCTCCCGCTCAACGGCACMGGCCAGGGCGAAAAGGACCCCGGCCTTCAGCTCGCCCTGGCCCGCTTCGGCCATCAATCCTGCGTGGTCATCGGCCACACCCGGCCCCGGCCTTCCCGGCAGACGGCGATGGGCCCGGCGTCCMTGCGTGAGGCCCGCCGCGGCATGCGCCTCGCCGAGGAACTCGGGCTGCCCGTTGTCACCGTGATCGACACCGCCGGGGCGGCACTGTCGCCGGAGGCCGAGGAAGGCGGCCTGGCCGGCGAGATCGCCCGTTCCCTGCATGACCTCATCGGGCTGAACGCCCCCACGGTGTCGGTCCTGCTCGGCCAGGGTGCCGGCGGCGGGGCGCTGGCCCTCCTGCCCGCGGACCGGACCATCGCGGCCCAGCATGCCTGGTTGTCTCCCCTCCCGCCCGAGGGCGCCAGCGCCATCGTGCACCGGAGCACCGGCTTCGCGCCGGCCATGTCGGAAGCCCAGGGCGTCAACGTGGCATCGCTGCACGCCAACGGACTCGTGGAGCATGTCGTGGACGAATGCCCCGATGCCGCCGACGAGCCGACGGCCTTCTGCCGGCGGCTGGGCCAGGCCATCGAGTACGAGCTCGGTGCGCTCGGCACTGCAGGAATCACCGAGCTACTCCCCCGGCGGCTGGCGAAATACCGCAACCTGGGCGGCCTGCTCCCACCAGTTGCTCCCCGGTCCGGGACCGGTCCGGTTGAGGACCGCGCCTAGCGCAGGCTCAAGAACTCAGCATCGCTGAGCGCGGCGTAGCGTCCGTAGGCGGCAACCACAGCGGCTTCGACGGCATCGACGTCGAGGCCCGGCACGAGGTCATCGGCGGCGCCCGCCGTCGCCGGGTCCCAGTCCAGGCCRAGCGCGGCGTAGCTGGCCTCCAGGACTGAGCGAATCGGGGCGGAATTCTMCACCACGATCACGGAGCTGAAGAGCCAGCCGCCGGCGACCACCCGCTGGGCGGTGCCCACGAGCTTGATGAGGTGTTCCGGGACCTGCGGGTCCCGGCCGTGCACGCTGAACTCGCCGGGGCAGTATTCGCCCGGGATCTCTCCGACGCCGGCGTCTACGCCGGCGTCGCGCAGCGCGCGGGCGAGCAGTTCGCCAAACAGCGAAAACCGGCCTTTGGCCCCGGCGATCGCGTCCGTATCGGGTTCCAGGTGGTCGATGACCAGCGTTCCTTGGTGGTACGCGGCGGCGCGGCCGCCGGCCTTGCGGACCAGAGGCTCGAAGCCGTGTTCCCGGCAGGCGGCGGCGGCGGCCTCGAAGCCGGCCAAGTGCGTGTCGCGCTGCCCGAAGGCGACCGTGGGAACCGGCCGGTAGAGCCGGAGGGTGGGACCCAGCGCACCGGTCTTGACCTTCTGGAGGAGCCCGAGCGCGAAGTCGAGGTCGGCGGCGGCGCCGAGCGATTCCTCCTGCCGCACCACCGACAGTGTCCGGGGTCCGGCTGGCGCCTGCGGCATATTGTTATGCTCCCTTATGGTCATCCTTCAATTCCTCGTCGTAGCCGCCGCGTTCGCCATCATCGACGCCATCTGGCTCAAGACGATGAACCCGTTCTACCGCCACCAGATTGGTGACCTGCTGGCCGACAAGCCCAATCTAGGGTACGCGGTGGTGTTCTACGTGATCTACATTGCCGGGATCGTGTTCTTTGCCCTGCGGCCCGCGCTCGACGGCGGCAGTTGGCTCACCGCCGTCGGCTACGGTGCCGCGCTGGGCGTGTTTGGCTACGCCACCTACGATCTGACCAATGCCGCCACACTCAAGACCTGGCCGTGGCAGTTGATCGTAGTCGACATCCTCTGGGGTGCGGCTTTGACGGCCCTGGCCACGCTGGCCGGMTGGCTCGTCTTCCACACGAACTAGGAATCTCCAGACGAACTAGGACTTTCGCAGCGTCAGGATCTGTTCGGCGCKGCCGAACGGTCCGGTGAGGTCATGCAGCACCGTGGAGGTCAGCCCGATCCCGTCGGTGCCGAACGATACTTCGTTATCCAGCCCCAGCCACTCCCCCTCCGGCTGCCGGTACATGTGAATCTGCAGGTCCAAGTTGGGGAAGGCGTAGCTGCMGTTGCCCGGCGGAACCCGGGCGGCAATGCCGTTGGCGGTATCCACGAGGCCGATCAGCCGGGCGAGGTCGGCGCTGTCTGCCCGGTCGGTCAGCGGATAGTCGGTACGGAGCCACACGGTCCCGGAGCCTGCGCGGTGGCCCTCGGCGATCCGCATATGCAGGGAGGCGATGTAGCCGCCGGGCCAGATGGCCGCGGCGTCGTAAGGATCGCAGTCCTCCGGCGCCGGGATCCGGGGATCCTCGAAAGCCGCGATCGCGGAGGTGTCCGAGGTGATCATCCGCCAGGCGGTGGCGCGGATGGCCGTGCGGCCTGCGGCGACAAGTTCGGCCTGCACCAGCTCGATGGTCCGGCCCGGACGCACGGTGGATGTCACCACCTCGAAGTCCCCGCCGGGGATAAGCCCGAGGATTTCGTAGCTGAGACGCGCCATGCGCATGTCAGCGCGCGGCTCGTGCCTCGCCAGGCAGTCAGCCATGATCCCGGATGCCGGGGCCATGTGCTGCTCGTGGACGTTCCAGGCACCCTGGGCGTGGATCGTGGAGCGGAAACGCCCGTCCCCCAGCGCCTCATAGTAGAAATCACCCTCGGCCAGAACAGGCAATTCAGCAGTCAACGTCGACCTTTCGCAGCTTCCATCGGAGAATTCCAGACAACCCTATCGCCTCAGGCGCCCGCCGCCGGGCGTTACCCGTCCGCGGCCCTCGCGGTCTCGCCTGCGGGCCGGTGTGCTGCCGCGTTTTCCATACGGTGTGCCGCCGGGGGCCGCAGGAGGACAACGCCKAACACCAGGAGCACTGTGTCGCCGCCGATCATGAGTCCCCAGCGCCAGGCGCTGCTGATATCGCCGGACTGAAGCGCGATGTCGGTCAGGGCGTGAAGGAGGACCAGTGGCCACATGCTCATGCCGCGCAGGCGCAGAGCCGCCAGGCCGACGCCGAAGCAGGCGGCACCGACAACCTGCGCCGCGGTGACGGCCAGGTTCGCTCCGAACGCGATGTTGCACAGGTGCATCAGCCCGAACAGGGCCGAGGACACCAGGGCCGCCCGCAGCCGCGTCCAGGACGCCAGGGCCTTGAGGATCATCCCGCGGAACCACAGTTCCTCGTAGATGCCGGTGGCGAGGTACCCGGCGACCATGACGGCGGTCGCCGCGGGCCCGAGATCCTTGATCCCGCCGGCGAACGGGGCCAAGGCGACGGCGCCGGGAACTACCAACAGCCTCCACCGGAGGCGTCCGGACCTGAATATGTCCCGGCTGGTAGCGGCCACGGCGCCGGTGGCCGCGCCGGCGAGCATCAGCACGGCGATTAACCGCTGCTGCACCGGCTCCAGGCCCGGCGCCAGCAAGCCGAGCAGTAGGGCCGCTATGAGGGTTGCTGCGGCGGCAGCGGCCGCGAGGACGAGGGCGTGGATGAGGGGATGGACGGCGGGCCTGGTGCCGACGGAGACGCGGGCGGAGGTCAAGGCGGATCCTTTCGCGTCGGGCTTCATGCGTGCACCGCAGGGAGCGGATGCGCGGGGGCGGCGGGAAGGGCGCGGCACCRCACTAGGGTCGTAATGACGCGGGAGGCCACCATCGCCAGCGCCATGATGACGAACGCCGTGGTCCACGCGGCGCTGCCGGAGATGTGGTTGCTGATGGAGAAGTCGCGGACGGCGGCCGCGGCCCACCCGCCGGCKGACTCGGCAAAGGCGACCCGGCCGCCGATCACCAGGACCCACAAGGTGGCGTACGCGGCGCCGGCCCGGCTTGCCACTGTCCCGTCCGCCTTCCGCTCCAGGTCCATGAAGAGCCCGGCAAGGACGCCCAGGGCGATCCCGGCGACGGYCCCGATGACGGCGAGCGCCGTGTCATTGCCGCGGCCCGGCGCGTCGGAGAGGAGCAGCATGCCTGCGAGCGCCGCGAGGGCCACGGGGAGGACCAGCCGGCGCCGGGTGATCCTCCGCTGTCCGAGGTTGGTGCCCAGGATGAAGATGAGCAGTCCGATGTTGAGGAGCCATTKTTCGAGGCTCAGGTGTGTGGTCACGGGATTCTCCCAGGGGTCCGGGCCGGGGTGGCGGCGTGCGTTGATTGCGTTGATTTCACGCTACGCAGGCCGCGTCCGCGGCGATTCGGCCCCTGGATGGATCTTGACGGGCACGGTTGTCCACCCGTGGGTGGAGGACCGGCATGTCGGGCCGCCTGCGGGACCCGGTCAGCCGGATATGAGCCCGTTGCGGAACGCATACGCCACGAGCTGGGCGCGGTCCCGCAGTGACGTCTTGGCCAGCAGGTGGTTGATGTGCGTCTTTACCGTCGAGTCCGAGACAAAGAGCCGCCCGGCGATCTCCGCGTTAGACAACCCCTCGGCAATCAGGGCTAGCACATCGCGTTCCCGCGGGGTCAGTCCGGCGACCGCCGCGTTCGCCGTTCCCGCGGGAATCCCKCCCGGTGCCGCAGTRCCGGGCGGAGCTTGATCGCCGTGCTGCAGGGCCTCGAGGAGGCGCCGCTGCACCGTGGGATCG
>NZ_JBFTHK010000010.1:0-57171 GCF_056394205.1 Arthrobacter sp. 10T413_2
CGCTGCCGCAGTTCCGCGATGTGACGAGCCCCTTTGACGGCAGAGTGATCGGCGCGGTGTCGCTGACCGAATCCGCTGCCGGCAAAGCCGTGATCGAAACGGCTCGCATCGGCGCCCGGAAAGCACGGGCACTGTCCCGCAACGCACGCGGGAAGATACTGGACGGCGCCGCAACGGAGATCGAGAAGCGCAACGAGGAGTTCGCGCAAACCATTGTGTCCGAAGCCGGTAAAACAATCCGTCAGGCCCGGAAGGAAGTCCTGCGCGCAGTCAATACGCTCCGCCTCTCCGCGGCCGAAGCACGCCGGAACGCAGGCGAAGTCATCCCTTTTGACTCGTACGAGGGCTCGGAGGACCGCACCGGGTGGTACTCGCGCGAGCCGCTGGGCATCATTGCCGCGATCACTCCGTTCAACGACCCCCTCAACCTGGTGGCACACAAAGTCGGGCCCGCAATCGCGGGAGGAAACGCCGTAATCCTCAAACCCTCGGCCCTGACGCCCCTATCGGCCCAGCTGCTCACGGACGCCCTCGTGAACTCCGGTCTCCCGCCGGAGGCCCTCACGATTGTTCACGGCGACCGGGAAGTGGCCGAAACAATCATCAGGTCCCGGGACGTAAGAATGGTGTCCTTCACCGGGGGGTTCTCCACTGGTGAGAGTATCGCCCGCACCGCGGGCCTGAAGAAGCTTTCCATGGACCTTGGCGGAAACGCTCCCGTGATCGTCCTGGACGACGCCCACATCGACAACGCAGTGGAATCCTGCGTCTCCGGAGCGTTTTGGGCCGCCGGGCAGAACTGCGTGGGGGTGCAGCGGATCCTGGTAGCCGCCCCGGTGTATAGCGCGTTCCGTCAGCGCTTCCTGGAGGCAACGGCACAGTTGGTTACCGGAGATCCACTGGATGAACAGACGGATGTCGGGCCGATGATCAGCCCCGCTGCCGTGCACGGGTTACAGTCCAAGGTTGACGAGGCCCTCGACGCCGGCGCTGTCCTTCTCGCAGGCAATGTCACGGACGGCAACGTGCTTCACCCGACCGTTCTGGAAGCCGTCCCGGAAGACAGCCGGTTGTGGACGGAGGAAGTTTTCGGGCCGGTGGTCATGCTTCGAAAATTCAACACCTTCGACGAGGCCATCGAAGTCGCCAACGCCATCGAGTTCAGTCTCCACGCCGGCATATTCACCGACTCCCTGGCCAGGGCCATGGACGCAGCCCACCGCCTCGAAGCAGGCGGCGTAATGATCAACGATTCGTCGGACTACCGGTTCGACGGCATGCCGTTCGGCGGCGCCAAGTACGGGAGCATGGGCAGGGAGGGCGTCCATTTCGCGTATGAGGAGATGACCCAGCCAAAGGTCATCTGCATCAAGAAATGATCGAAGCGGAGGGGCGCGGCCGGTCCTTGCGCCCCTCCACTTCCTCCGAGTAAGCGGCACACAACTACGCCACCACCCACACTTTCACGCAGAGGATCGAAACCCATGACCACCCGCATCGAGACGGATTCGCTCGGGAACGTTCCCGTACCGGCCACAGCCTATTGGGGGGCACACACCGCCCGCGCCCTGGACAACTTCACCATCAGCGGTATTCCCGTCTCCCGCCACCCCCATCTGGTGCGTGCCCTGGCGATGATCAAGAACGCTGCGGCGCAGGCCAACTGCGAACTCGGCATCCTCAACCCGCGTGAAGCGACAGCGATCCGCGAAGCATGCCAGGAAATCCAGGACGGACATCACCACGAACACTTCTGCGTGGACGTCATCCAGGGCGGTGCAGGCACCAGCACGAACATGAATGCCAACGAGGTGATCGCGAACCTTGCGCTGGAAAAACTGGGCCACCGCCGCGGCGAATACCAGCACCTGCACCCCATTGACCACGTCAACCGGTGCCAATCCACAAATGACACCTATCCCACGGCGATCAAGCTGGCACTGAATTTCGCTACTGCAGAACTCCACCGGGAGTTGGGGAAACTTGCCGAATCCGCCCGCAACAAGGGCGCCGAATTCGCCGACGTCGTGAAGATGGGCAGAACACAGCTCCAGGACGCCGTCCCGATGACCCTTGGGCAGGAGTTCAATGCCTTCGCCGCGACGCTGGAAGAAGACCGCTGCAGGCTAAGGGAATCCACAGCGCTGATGCTCGAGTGCAGCCTCGGTGCCACCGCCATCGGGACGGGCATCACCGCCGAACCTGGATATCAACAACTCGTCCTTCGGGCACTGTCCGAAGTGTCCGGCGTCCCGGTCTTTCCCGCCGCTGATCTCATCGAAGCCACGTCCGACGTCGGCGTTTTCATGCACATGTCAGGCATGCTGAAACGCACGGCCATCAAGCTCTCCAAAATCAGCAGCGACCTCCGGCTGCTGTCGAGCGGTCCACAGAACGGCTTCGGCGAAATTATCCTGCCCCCGCGCCAGGCCGGGTCCTCAATCATGCCGGGAAAGGTCAACCCTGTCATCCCGGAGACCATGAACCAGATTGCCTTCGCAGTGGCCGGAGCCGACACCACAGTGACGATGGCTGCAGACAACGGCCAGCTCCAGCTCAATGCCTTCGAACCTGTCATTGCCCATGTCCTTCTTCAGAGCATTTCGTGGCTCGAACAAGGATCACGCGTTCTTCGTCGGTACTGCATAGAAGGCATTGAAGCGAACACCGGACGCCTCGCCCGCCAGACGGCAACCTCCGTAGGTCTCGCAACAGCCTTGATACCGGCAATAGGGTATGCCGCCGCTGTAGCGGTGGCCAAGGAAGCACTCCAGGACGGGTCCGCCATCCTGGAGATCGTCACCAGCAGGAACCTCATGGACCGGGACACAGCTCAGTTACTGCTTGAATCCGCCGTGCTGCCCGTCAGAAATGCCAACATGTCCGGCGTCTGATCACTTCACTCGCTGGCGCCGACCCCTCCGGTCCCCCGCCTGATGAAACTCGAAAGCGTCATGGCCGTCACCGTGTCCGTCACGCCAGGAATAGCCGCGATCTGCTCCCAGATCTCCTGAACCCTCTCCAGCGAACGGGCCTCGACCCTGACCAACAGGTCAAAGTCACCGCTCACGACATCACACAGAACCACCTCCGGAATCGACCGCAAGACGGTGATGACGTCCGACCCCCGCACCCGGTCCTTCCGGTAAACCATCAGGAAGGCGGACACCGGACCCTGGCCCGGCGGCCCGGCAACAATCGTGTACCCCTGGATATACCCCTGCCGCTCCATCCGTTCGATCCGCTGGCGAACGGCATTCCTCGACAGGAGGACCTTGGTCGCCAGCTCCGCATGGCTCATGCGGGCGTTCTTGGTGAGCTCCGCAAGAATCCTCTGATCAATCTGATCAAGACTCACTCGATCCATGCCTACCCTTCACCGCAACAATCCCCCGGGCACTACCGGAACGGAACCAATATCAAGACCGAAAGCCCTCGAAAAAATGACACCTCTGCACCAGGCCCGCCCCTCTCTCACTGGCGTTAGCTGCATCTTGTTCGACATGGACGGCACGCTCCTGGATTCAGCTCCCGGCGTGACAGCAAGTGCTGCCCAGGCCCTGGCAGCTGTAGGTGCGCCAATCCCCGCGATGGACACTCTGCGCCGGTTCGTCGGCCCGCCGATGATCGAGTCCTTCAGGACAGTCTCACAGTTGGACGAAGAAACCGCCCAAAGGGCCCTCCAACATTACCGCAAAGCGTATGCCGCTCATGGCGCTGAACAGTGCAGTCCATACGACGGGATCACAGACTTGCTTGAGCACCTACACACGGCCGGTCTTCCAATGGCTGTAGCCACTTCCAAGGTGGAAGACCAGGCAGTACGACTTGCACGACGGTTTGGGATTGAGCGCCACTTCATCAACGTGTGCGGGGCGTCGGACTCCGATGGAAGAGCGAGCAAGGCGGAGGTCATCGCCGAATTGCTGCTCCGGCTCCAACGCGAAGGCGTCGACATCTCCCGTCCCGCAATGGTTGGAGACCGAAGCTACGACGTCGCGGGAGCAGCCAAACACGGCATCCCCACGATATTCGCACTCTGGGGGTACGGGGAGGCCGAGGAAGCATCACAGGCGGCCGCCGTCGCTGCCTCCCCCGCGTCCCTGCTGCCACTGCTCCTGAAACACGACCGGCCGTCAGCCGCCCTGCATGAGAATCGCCCCTGCGATGAGTCCATGGCTTCGACCATCGGGGATTAACGCTCCACTGTGTGCCAGAAAACTGTGGATTGGCCGGAGTCGCGGCAGACAACGAAGACCCGCCTATTGGGGGTTAGACGGGCCTTCGCCTGCAACGGTACATCGCGCTGTCTCGGCCATCGAGTGTAGTAATCTCCCCCACCCACGGAGGGCGCCCGTGGTGCGGGGCTTGGTAACGAGTGGATCGCCGGTTACAGGCTCCGGTGGTGTTCGATCAGCCAGCGGGCCATTTGCTGCGCCCGCTTGGAAGCCAGGATGTCGCCTTCGGTCGCCGAGATGATGGAGCCCTTCATCAGGATGTGCCAGGAACGGGCAAATTCCTCGGGGCGGTTCAGCCCGGCTTCCTCGGCGAGAGCCTGGATGTGGTCCCTGATCCTGCTGAGGTATCCGATGCTTGCTATCCCCAAGGGGTGCCCCGGTCCCATCTCCAACAGGACGTTGATGAACGTGCACGCCTCGAAGTCTTCTCGCTTGAACCAGTCCCCGAACACGTCAAAGACGGCCAGTAGCCGTTCCTCGGCGGTGTTGCCGCGGCGCCTGGCCTCGGCCACGATGAGGTCCACGGTCCACACCTGGTCACGCAGCTCCAGGAAGGCAAGCACCAGCGCGTCCTTGGATGGAAAGTGCCGGTAGAACGTTGCCTTGGAGACGCCTGAGCTGTCGATCAGCTCGTTGACCCCGACGTCGCGGATGCCGCGGCGGGAGAACAGTTCGTAGGCGGTGGAGAGAATGCGGTCCACTGGATCATCGCGACCGGCCATCGCCGCGGCGGGCAACAACGTGGGACTGGCAGCTTCGTTGGCGGTCATTGTGGAAGAAATTTTACACGGGACCCTCGGGGCGGACTTGTGTGTCGTAAGTCGGCCCCCGGCCTCATGCGGTACAAGGCCGGGTAAACAAAGCCCGGACGTCCCTCCCGTGGATGGCACGGGAGAATCCGGGGTTCAGCAAGGGCTCAGCCCGGCCGGGGTAGCTGCCGCTCCCGGGGCTCGGCGCCACCTCATCATCATCATGTGATTCCGGGCAACGGCCCGCCCGCCAAGAAAATGTGCGGCGGAAGGGATACGGATGCGTGGCAGCCGGGCACGGGCCCCGGATGCTCCATCAGCGGCCGGATTCTCCTGCCGGACCCGATTCTGTGCAGTGGCCCCCGACGGAACCTGTACCGCCGCGGGTTCCTTTACGCCGTCGTCTCCCGGTGCCGAGATTTCACAAACCAGCCCCATTCCGGCGTACTCACGTACCGCGGCGATTCCTGCCACTGCGGACGGCTTGTCGGGGAATGACCTGGAGAGCGCCATCACCGTCCCGTCCGGGGCAGTCAAACGAAATCGATAGGAAGCATCGGAGCCGGTGAACAGTTCGAACATTCCTGCCATTGAACCCTCCTGAAAGTTGGGATCATTCTGCTCCGGTGACGCCGTTGTCACCGGAGGCAGCCTGAATCCACCTGTAGGACGCCGGCCGCTAGCAGAGGGCCGGATCGGATTGATGAATTCATGAAAGTCTGAACTACGGCCGCCGTCTGCGCAAGGGGTGCCCACACACCTGCCGCCGGCGGCGACACGACGGCAGTCCGGCGCTACGATGTAATGTGCGAGCGGGACCGCCCGGATGAGTGGGAGACAGACTTTTCTGTCTCGCGTGTGCTAATTTCCTCGGACCGGGTCCGGCACGGGCCTTGGGCCGTGAGTATTGGATGCGAAGGAGAAGGCCCCATGGCGGACGGATTGCCTGCAGGTCTTGTCCTGTCCGATGTGAAGGCCGAACTCTTCAAGGCGATGGGGCACCCTGCACGGGTCCAGCTCCTGGAAATGCTTGCTGACGGCCCAGTGGCCGTGAGCACGCTGCGCCACAACACCGGCCTCGAACCCTCCAATCTGTCCCAGCATCTCGGTGTACTGCGCCGCCAGCACCTGATTCTCCCGACCCGGCGGGAAGGGCGGCTGTTTTATGAGCTTGCCTGCCCCGAAGTGAACACTCTGCTGGGCGACGCCCGCTCTCTGCTCGGAACCCTCCTTCGCACCGCCCGGTTGAGCCTCCCTCAGGGCGAAACCTCAACGGACGACGCGATCCTGTAGGTGCATGCGTGCCGAGACGAGCGGCCGCCGCGCGGTTTCGGCACGGACGCGAGACAGACTGGTCCAACGTTCGATATCCTTTCCTGACCACCGGGTGCGGCCCGTCATCGGGCACGAATCGCTTCCCGGCTCAACTGCAATGAGGCAGAGACGGGACTGGAGGACAACCGGTGATCGATAGTGAAATCCTGGCTGTGGAAGCGGCTGCGGCCCGACTTGAGACATCCAGAACCAGCGAGGAGAACGCGGCCAGCCTGCAGTCCGCCATCGCCGCGGCAGTCACGCACGGCAAGTCCATAAGGGACGTGGCCGCCGCGGCACACCTCACGGCGCTTGAGGTCCTGGACGCCGCCGACGCAGTCACCTACCCGGGACCGGCATTGCAGGCGCCGAATATGGCGCAGTGAGCGTCACCCGCCCCACACATATTCCGAACGCCGGAACACCTGCCGTCTTCCCGGGCCTCTGGTCCGGTCCGGGTGTTGCCGCCGTTGCGCCCGGACAGCCGGCACCCGGACAATGGTGCTCATGACCGTCGTGACCCTGCTGGCCTTTGCCGGGCTGTGCCTCCTGCTCTCTGTCACCCCCGGCCCGGATACGTTCCTGGTGCTGCGGATCTCGCTGCAGAGTGCCGGGGCCGGCCTTGCCGCCGCGCTCGGCTCGGCCGTGGCATCCATGGTTTGGGCCGCGCTGGTGGGCGTGGGGCTCGCCGCCGTGCTGGAGGAATCCGCGGAAGTGTTCCGCTGGCTGAAGATCGCGGGCGGGCTGTACCTGCTGTACTTGGGAATTTCGTCGCTGATCCGGGCCCGCCGCACAAAGTCCTCCGCGACGGCCGGGCACGCTCCCCGCCGAAGCTACAGCCGGCGGGCAGGGTTCGGCGCCGGCGGCCTCTCCACGCTGCTCAACCCCAAGGTGGGCCTGTTCTACCTCGCCGTCGTGCCGCAGTTCATTCCGCACGGCGGCAACACGCTGGACACCGCCATGGTGCTGGGTGCCATCGAAAGCGCCATCGGGTTCCTCTACCTGGCGGCCGTATCCATCGCGGCGGCGAAAGCCATGGCCTGGCTGCAGCGCCCCCGGGTGAGCAGTTGGCTCGAACGCGGCAGCAGCGGCATCATCGCCGCGCTCGGCCTGGGCGTGCTGGCATCCAGCGCCAGCTCGTAGCCGTGCGGGAAGTCCGTGCCGGCGGTTTGCGGTGACGTTGGCTAAAGGCAGTACCGACAGGACGTTGCTGGACAAGACCTTCAGGGTCAGCCTGATTCTCAAAGGCCTTGACGGACTCTTGGAGCTCGCAGGAGGAATTCTTCTCCTGCTGGTCTCCCCCGCGCAGATCGGCGGCTGGGTCCGGTTACTGACACAGCACGAGCTCTCCGAAGATCCGCATGATCTCGCTGCCACCACCCTGGTGCACTGGGCCGGGACCATGACCGTCTCGGCGACCCTCTTCGGCGCCATCTACCTGCTGTTGCACGGAGCGGTGAAGGTGGTCCTGGTCTGGGCGGTGCTCAGGGACAAATTGTGGGCTTACCCATGGATGATTGCCTTCTTGATGGCCTTCATCCTCTACCAAAGTTATGAACTCGTGGTTGCCTTCTCCTGGGGGCTAGCCCTCCTGACAGCCTTCGATATCTTCATCGTCTGGCTCACCTGGCACGAATACGGGGCCCACCGCGCCCGCAACGCGAACACCCCCGCCGGCAACGCTGCGCGCCAGGCATAACACTGGCCGATCTAGATCCAGTCCCGCCTCTTGAACCCTCGGTACAGGAACACTGATCCGGCGACCATCAATGCGGTGGACAACCAGAGACCATAATCGCTCTGGAAGCCGAAAAACGGCACGTTCTGCCCGAAGAACCCTGTGACCGCGGTGGGTACGGCGATGATCGCGGCCCAACTGGTGACCTTTTTCATGACCAGGTTCATCTGGTTCCCCTGAATACTGATGTGGGTCTCCAGGATGGTCGTGACCAGGTCGCGGAGCGACTCCGTCCATTCCGTGGCCCGCAGCACGTGGTCGTAGACGTCCTGCAGGAACGGCTGCATTGCGGGGCTGCAGCCGACGAGGTCGTCCCGCCGGAGGAGGGTGTTGAGGACTTCGCGCATGGGCAGGACCACCCGGCGGAGCCGGACCAGGTTCTTGCGCAGCTCGAAGGTCTTTCGCTGCAGGTCGTGGTCCGGTGAGTGGTCATCGAAGAGCGATTCTTCAAGGGCGTCGATGTAGCCGTCCAGTTCCTGCACGGCGTCGAAGTGCCCGTCCACGATCATGTCCAGCAGGCCCCAGAACAGGAAAGGCACCCCGTGGGCGGCCAGGTCCGTCTCGGCATCCCAGTGCGCCATGAGTTTGTCCGTATCAAACCCGGGCCCGTGCACGGTCACGAGGACGTTCCGGGTCACGAATGCGGAGACCTCGGCAATGTCCACTTCCCCGCTGCCGGGCCGCAGCCCCGCCTGATAGGCCGACAGGAACAGGTGGTTGGCGTAGCGGTCCAGCTTGGGCCGCTGGAAATCATGGACGGCATCCTCAACGGCGAGGCGGTGAAACCCGTACACCGTCTCGACACCCAGAAGGTCATCCGCCGTCGGGTCCGTGAAATCGATCCACAGCACCACGTCGTCCTGGTGCGCCAGGGCCTCGATCTCGTGGGCGCGGACGTCGTCGCGTTCGAGCTTTCCTTCGCGGTACAGCCGTATGAATACCATCCGCGTCATGCTACGGGAGCTGCCTCCGAACATCCTCAACGTCGTAAACACGCCGGCTCGGCGCGCCCGGGCCTGTCCGGGGAGTGAGGCCCGTGTCTATTCTGTTTATGGACCGGCGTGACATACCGTCCGCAGGAACGGGCACCGGAGGCGCGCCGGATCCGGCGCGGGAGTATGGGTTTCGCCGGGAAGGGAATCCGGGTCTGATGAACCGAAGACGAGCGTTCCTTGGCATCGCCGTGGTCCTGCTTGTGATCTTTGGGGCCGGCGTCAGCCAACCGGATAGGCCGGCCGGCCGTCTTTCGCCTGTCCGCCACGTGTTTGTGATTGTGCTTGAGAACGCATCCTACGCGCACTCGTTCGGGCCGAATTCGCGCCTTCCGTTTCTGGCCCAAACGCTTCGCGGCCAGGGCGTTTTGCTGGACCAGTACTACGGGACCGCGCACTACAGTCTGGGAAATTACCTGGCCATGCTGGGCGGTGTCGCTCCGAGCCCCGACATCCAGATGGACTGCACCGCCTACACGGACATGGTGCACCCGTCCGCGGAACGCTTCGGGCAGGTCAAGTCCGACGCCGGCTGCATCTTTCCGGCCTCGGTGCCCACCCTGGCCGGCCAGCTCGCGGCACGGAGCCTGACCTGGAAGGGCTACATGGAGGACATGGGCAACGTCCCGGGGCGGGAAGAAGCCGTCTGCGGGAAGCCCTCGCTGGGTCCCGGATCCACGGACCTGACGCAGGAAGCCACGGCCGGGGATGCCTACACGGCCCGGCACAACCCGTTCCTGTATTTCGCGTCAGTGGCAGGAACCGCGGCGTGCGCCGCGAATGTCGGGTCCCTGGCCCGGCTGCCCCAGGATCTGACGGCCGTCTCAACCACCCCCAACCTGTCGTTCATCTCCCCCAGCTTGTGCAATGACGGACATAACCAGAGCTGTGATGGCCAGCCTGCCGGTCCCGCGGCGGAGGATGCCTGGCTGCGCACCTGGGTGTCCCTGATCTCGGCATCTCCCGCCTTTCAGGAAAGCGGTGCCATCATCATCGTCAACGATGAAGCCGACGGCGACACCAGCGCCTGCTGTAATGAGCCCTCCGGCCCCAACGTTGCCGCGCCCGGCCTGCCGCCGTCGGCCGCGAAGGATGGCACGTTTGCGGCTGGGCCCGGCAACGGAAAGGGCGGCGGACGCATCGGCGCGCTGGTGCTCTCGCCCTTCGTCCGGCCCGGGACAACGAGCTCCACACCGTATAACCACTACTCGCTCCTGAAAAGCATCGAGGACCTGTTCGCCCTGCCCTACCTCGGCTATGCAGGAACTCCCGGGCTCGCCGGTTTCGGGGCTGACGTATGGACCGACGGGCGCGACGCCGGCCGCTGACCATGCGACCGGCCCGCGTCAGGCGGTCCCCGGCCGCGCAGCCTGGAGCTAGGGCAACGGCTGCAGCTATGGCCCCCGGCCTGCGGCAGTGCCAGTATGTTGAGGGTCACGCTCAACGAAGGCGCCCCGGCTCCCGGCAGAAAGGTGCTCGGTCATGACCTACATCAACAACCTCGGCGATGTGGGGCAAAGCGACGTCGCCGTGGCCGGCGGCAAAGGCGTCGGCCTGGCCGGCCTCGTTCAGGCCGGGCTGCCGGTTCCCCCGGGATTCGTGCTGAACACCGCAGCCTACGCGGATTTTGTGGACGCCAATCGCCTTCAGGCCGGCATCCGGGAGCTCGCCGCGCTGTCACCGCTGGCAGCGCCACAGGATTACGAGGATGCCTCGAACCGGATCCGCGCCCTGTTCGCCGGCGGAACCATGCCGGCCGCGATCGCAGCCGAACTCGGCGCCGCCTACCGTCTCCTCGGCGACGGGGATGCAGCCGTGGCGGTGCGCTCCTCCGCTACGGCCGAGGACCTCCCCTCCGCCAGCTTCGCCGGGCAACAGGAAACCTACCTCAACGTCGTGGGGGCGCAAGCCCTGGCCGCGGCCGTGACCGATTGCTGGGCCTCCCTGTGGACAGCGCGTGCCATGGCCTACAGGGCCCGTGAAGGCATCGGACCGGACGCGGTGCGTCTCGCCGTCGTAGTCCAGCGCATGATCGAGGCCGAGGCCGCCGGGGTGATGTTCACCGCCAATCCGGCCAACGGGCGCCGCGACCAGATCGTGATCAGCGCCGCGTGGGGTCTGGGCGAATCCGTGGTCGGCGGCACGGTCACCACCGATGACGTCGTCATCGAAGCGGGCTCTGGCCGTGTGCTCTCGCGCCGGACCGCCGACAAGGAAGTCATGACCGTCTTCGCGGACCACGGCACCCGGGAGCAGCCTGTGCCGGCCAGCCGCCGTCGTGAGCCCGTACTCGACGACCAGGCGGCGGCGGAGCTGGCCGGCTACGGAACCCGGATCGCGGACCATTTCGGGGCCCCGCAGGACATCGAGTGGGCACGGGCCGGTGCCGAGTTCTTCCTCCTGCAATCCCGCCCGGTCACCGCACTGCCGGAACCGGCGGCTGATGCCCCGGACACGTGGACGGTGCCCTATCCGAAGGGGCTCTACTTCCGGGCGAGCATCGTGGAACAGCTGCCTGACCCGCTCTCACCGCTGTTCGCCGATCTCATTGACGGCTCGGTGTCCCGGTCGCTGAGGGCCTTGATGGCCGGTGCCATCGGCAAGAACGTCATCGGGGAGGACGAAGTCGGGCTGCCCACCATTAACGGCTACGCCTATTACTACTACCGCACCTCGGCAATGTTGCGCGTGACGGCTATGTCGCTGGCCGCGATGCGCGCGCTGATCCGCGGCACGGCGCACATGGGAGTGGCCGGCTGGCGGGAGTATTCGCATCCCCGCTACGAGCGGGTGATCAAGGACTGGTCGGCGAAGCCCATCGGGGGGCTCTCCGGGGAGCAACTGTTGGAGGGTGTGCAGACGTTGCTGGACGCCGGCACCGTCTACTACACGGCGGTGCAGTCAATCATTCCGGTCGCTGCGACAAGCGAAATCTCCTTCCGGGCCTACTACGACAAGTTGGTTCGGCGCGACGGAGACGCCCCGGCCCAGACGTTCCTCCTCGGCTACGACAGCGAACCCATCCGGGCGGAGAAGTCGCTGTACGACCTCGCAACCTGGGCCCGGGGTGTTCCGGGACTCGCCCCGGCGATCCTCAACGCACCGACGCAAGCCCTGGTCGAGTCGCAGCGCACCGGGGTGCCGCCGGCCGGCATGGACCAGGCACTCTGGGGGCAATGGCGTCCCCGCTTCCAGGACCACCTCAGCCGGTACGGCCATGCAGTCTACAATCTGGACTTCGTCTGCCCGGTGCCCGCAGATGATCCCTCGCCGCTGCTCGAGACGGTGAAGTTCTACCTGCGGGGACAGGGCACGGACCCGCATGAACGCCAGCGGATGTTGGCCGCCCGCCGGGAAGAGGAAACCGGCCGAACGGCCGCCCGGCTTGGACCGCGGCGCCGGGCCGCGTTCCTCCGGCTGCTCCGGTGGGCGCAGAATGCCGCCCCGATTCGCGAGGACGCCCTGGCCGACGTCGGACTGGCCTGGCCCCTGCTGCGGCGGATGCTGCTCGAGCTCGGCCGACGGCTGGTTGGCTCCGCCGTCATCGCCGAGCCCGGCGACGTCTTCTGGCTCCGCCACCGGGAGCTGCGAAGCGCCGTCGAGTTCGGCCTCGCCGCGCCGGGCGCCCCGGCGGCCGTGGCCATTACCGGGGCAGACCGGCCCGTCCGGGCCGCCGCCATCGAGGAGCGCAAGATGCTCTGGCGGGGCCAGGCCAAGGCCGCCGCCCCGCAGCTGCTGCCCGAGAGCCGGTGGATGGAGCGGGCCTTCGGGTCCATGATGCCGGCAGCCTCACAAGAGCAGCCGGGCGACGTCATCAAAGGCACCGGTGCCAGCTCGGGCCGGGTCAGCGCTCCCGCCCGCGTCCTGCGAGGACCCGAGGATTTCGCGACAATGGTTCCCGGCGACGTTCTGGTCGCCCGCATCACCACTCCCGCGTGGACCTCGCTGTTCGCGATGGCCTCCGCCGTGGTCACCGACGTCGGCGGCCCGTTGAGCCACAGTTCGATCGTCGCCCGGGAGTACGGCATCCCGGCCGTGCTCGGCACCGGTGTGGCCACCCAGAGGCTGACCAGCGGCCAGCGGATCCGGGTCGACGGCGACGCCGGCACCGTCACGGTCGAAGGGCATCCTCGTCCAGCGGACGGTGGATCCGCCTAAGCTCTGCGCAACTGCTCCGCCCGCTCACATCCCGCCGCCACCCTCGCGTCGCTACGGGCCGCCTCATGTCCGACATTCGACACCTGCGCCCGGGCCGCGGGCGCAACCTGCCGTTCACCACCCCGCCCCGGGGGATTCATTACCGGTAAGTAACGTGGTGAGTTCTTGTTGAGACCCAACCTTGAGAGGCTCCCCCATGAGCACGACTCGCACCCGAGGCATCCTCACGGCCACCGCGACCATCATCCTGGCCGCATCCGCGATCTGCGCCGCCGCGGCCGCCCAGGCGGCAGGCAATAATGACCAGCACGAGGGCAACGCCCAATCCGGCAGCCACGGTGATACGAACGCGTCCCTGGCCGACGCCTTCAACGGTGTTGACCGGAACACGAACTGGCAGCAGACGTCCAAGCTGAAGCTGAACTTCCCCACTTACCACACCGAGGGAATCGCCTACAGCCAGGACCACATTTTCCTCTCCGCCGTCCAGATCATTGAACCGACCACGAAGTTCCCGACCCCGCAGAACGGGTTCGACCGCACCGCCGGCAAGGGCATCGGGCACCTGTTCGTCATGGACAAGGCCGGCAACCTCCAAAAGGACATCACGCTCGGCGAAGGCGACATGTACCACCCGGGAGGCCTTGACTTCGACGGTACCAACGTCTGGATCCCGGTAGCCCAGTACCGGCCAAACAGCAGCGCCATCATCTACCGGGTCGACGCCAACACCCTCGACGTGCACAAGCAATTCGAAGTCAAGGACCACTTCGGCGGCATCGTGATGGACAAGCAGACCGGCCACCTGATCGGCAACACCTGGGGGTCGCGCCGCTTCGCGGAATGGGATCTGCAGGGCAAGCAGCTTTCCGCCTGGGAGAACCCGAACTTTTTCATCGACTACCAGGACTGCCAGTACGTGCCCAACTCCAAAATGCTCTGCGACGGGATCACCAACCTCCCGCAGACCCCGGCGGCCGGTGGCAACGGTGCCACCTACGAACTGGGAGGAATGGCGATGATCGACCTCAAATCCCACAGCGTGATCCGTGACGTCCCGTTCCAGCAGTGGTCCACCGCCGGGCACGTGGCCACCCGCAACCCGTTCAAAATGACCGCCGATGGGAATCACCTCACGATGAAGGTGGCACCCGATAACGGCGACGAAGGCAACGGCACCGAAATCCTCACCTACGAAGCCACCGTCACCCCCGCCAAATAGGGCAATCCGGCGGCGGCCGGACCGCGACACGGCGGATCCCGGCCCATCCGTGGCGACCGACACTAAGCAGGCTTTCTTTGGCCTCGTGCCGTTTACCGCGGATTCATGACAAACCCCTACCGTCGGCGATGAATGCGAAGCCGGCCTTTGACGGCGGACACCCCTGAACCGGAACGATTGGATAACCCATGCCTCATCCAGCACAACGTTTTACCCGAAAGCGCGTCGCCGCCGCCACGGGCGCTGCAGCCCTGGCGGCCACGGCGCTGACAGCCGGAGCGATCGGCTTCGGCGCAGGGCCGGCTTCTGCCGGCGAAAACCACAGCGGCACCGCGACGCCGATCAAGCACGTGGTGGTGATCTTCCAGGAGAACGTCTCGTTCGACCACTACTTCGCCACCTACCCCCAAGCCGCCAACACCCCGGGTGAAGCCCAGCAAGGCACGGGCACCGCAGCAGCTTCCTTCACCGCCGCGAAGAACACGCCCAAGGACATCAACACCTTGGCTACAGCGGGCCTCCTGGCACCAAACAATCCCAACGCGGTGCAACCGGCCCGGCTCTCGCCGATGCAGGCCGTCACCTGCGACCAGGACCATGGGTACACTGCCGAACAGAAGGCGTACAACGGCGGCGCGATGGACCAGTTTGTCCAGTTCACCAGCCGGGACTCGTGCGGCACCAACCAGTACGGCCGCCCCGGGCTGACCATGGACTACTACGACGGCAACACCGTCACCGGCATTTGGAACTACGCCCAGAACTACGCCATGAGCGATAACCACTTCAGTACCGTCTTCGGGCCATCCACTCCGGGCGCGCTGAACCTGGTCTCGGGCCAGACCCACGGGGCCACGGAATACACTGCCGCCGGGCAACCCGTGGCCACACCGGCAGCCGGAAGCAGCACTGTCCGCCAGCCTGAGGCGAACGGCGTCGGCACCGTCATCAACGATCCGGACCCGGTCTACGACGACTGCTCGAACAATAGCCACGCCAAAACCAACAACCTGGCCGGCATGACCGGCAGGAACATCGGCGACCTTCTCAACGCCAAGGGCACATCCTGGGGCTGGTTCCAGGGCGGCTTCACACCGACCACTGCCGCGACAGGGACCACGCCGGCGTCGTGCCTGTCCAGCCACACGAACGCCGCCGGTGCCAGCGTCGTTGACTACTCCCCGCACCACCAGCCGTTCCAGTACTACGCCTCGACCGCCAACCCGCACCACCTGGCGCCGGCGTCGGACGCGGAAATCGGCCACAACGGCCAGGCGAACCACCAGTACGACCTCACCGCATTCAACAAAGTGGTCAACACCGACAACATGCCCGCCGTGTCCTTCCTGAAGGCGGGAATGTACCAGGATGGCCACGCCGCCTATTCTGATCCCGTCGACGAGCAGAACTTCATCACCAACACCGTGAACCAGATCCAGAACTCCAAGAACTGGGAGAACACGGCCGTGGTACTCGCCTACGACGACTCGGACGGCTGGTACGACCACGCCGCCGCCAAGGTGAAGAACTCCTCAAACTCCGCCGACGACGCCGCCTGGTGCCAGACCGCTGCGGCCAGCGGAATCCCGATGGCCGGCGGTTACGCTGACCGCTGCGGCCCCGGCCCCCGCCAGCCGCTCGTGGTCATTTCTCCGTATGCGAAGAAGAACTATGTGGACCACACCCAGACGGACCAGGCCTCGATCCTGCGCTTCATCGAAGACAACTGGCACACCGGCCAAATCGGCGACGCCTCCGCGGACGCGACAGCCGGCTCGGTGAACGCCATGTTCAACTTCGACAGGCAGCGCACCGACAAAGTCCTGCTCAACGAACAGACCGGCGCCGTCGCCTCCATCACCACTACAGAGGACGGCAACCACTCCGGCCACGACGACGGCGGCAACAAGCGCGGCAGCAACTCCGGGGAGTAACTGCCCGCAGCGGACCGGTCTGTGTCCGCCAGGAAAACATCACTCCAGGAAACGCCATCCGGCCGGCAGCCGGGTGGCGTTTCCGGTACCTCCTCCAGCTGACAGCCGGCCGGAGGGGCGGCCACTAGAATTGGCCGGTCCCTGTGCTTTGTTCCGGCCCGGCAGAGGCCCGGCCACCGACGGAAAGACCCCATGACGACGACTTCTGACCACGCCGTACCGGCCCAGGTTGACCTTAAGCAGGCCGCAGCCCCGGACCGCAAACCCCTGGTCCGCTGGCTGCTCGCCAACCAGGTCGCACCGGCCGGCCCCGAAGCAGAGGAAGATCACAAGCCCAACGCCTGGTGGAAGGTCATGTGCCTGACCGGCGTCGACTATTTCTCCACCCTGTCCTACCTACCCGGCATCGCGGCCCTGGCCGCCGGCGCGCTGTCTCCGTTGGCGACCCTGCTGATCGTTGCCCTGACACTGCTGGGCATGTTGCCCATGTACCGGCGCGTCGCGCAGGAGAGCCCGCACGGTCAGGGCTCGGTTGCCATGCTGGAGAAGCTACTGCCGTTCTGGCGCGGCAAGTTCTTCGTCCTGCTGTTGCTCGGGTTCGTCGCGACCTCGTGGATCATCACCATCACCCTCTCGGGTGCCGACGCCACAGTGCACCTGCTCGAGAATCCGATGATCCCGCACGGCCTGAAGGGCAGTGCCGTCATCATCACGGTAATCCTGCTGCTGATCCTGGGCGGCGTATTTCTCCTTGGCTTCAATGAGGCCGTCGGCGTCGCCATTCCGCTTGTGGCCGTCTACCTGCTCCTGAACGCCGCCGTCGTCGTCGCCGGGTTCGCGCACATCTTCTCCGACCCCTCCCTGATCGCCGGCTGGCAGGACCGGCTGCTCTCCAGCGCCGGCGGCGGTCCGATGAGCCTCATTGGCCCGGCAGTCATTGCCTTCCCGCTGCTGGTTTTGGGGCTCTCCGGCTTCGAGACCGGCGTGTCCATGATGCCGCTGATCAAAGCCACCGGGAACACCCCGGAGGAAGTCATGGCCTCCAGGGTCAAGAACACCCGCAAACTCCTCACCACGGCGGCGGCCATCATGAGCGTCTATCTGATGTCCACCAGCTTCCTCACCACGGTCATGATCCCGGCCAAGGAATTCCAGGACGGCGGACAGGCCAACGGCCGCGCCTTGGCGTTCCTCGCCCACGACCTGTTCGGCGCCGGATTCGGCACCGTCTACGACATTTCCAGCGCCCTGATTCTCTGGTTCG
This sequence comes from Arthrobacter sp. 10T413_2, assembly GCF_056394205.1. Taxonomy (NCBI): domain Bacteria; kingdom Bacillati; phylum Actinomycetota; class Actinomycetes; order Micrococcales; family Micrococcaceae; genus Arthrobacter; species Arthrobacter sp. 10T413_2. The sequence continues at coordinate 17,610 of NZ_JBFTHK010000010.1, forward strand.
CCGGCGCCTCCGCCATGGCCGGGCTCATCAACATCGTGCCCCGCTACCTGCCCGCGTACGGCATGGCACCGGAATGGGGCCGGGCCGTCCGTCCGGTCGTGATCGTCTACACCGTGCTGAGCGTCGGCATCACCATCGCCTTCAACGCCGACGTCAACGCCCAGGCCGGCGCCTACGCCACCGGCATCCTGGCCATGATGGTCTCCGGTGCGGTCGCCGTGACCGTCTCAGCGGTCCGCCGGCACAGCCGTGCCGGGACCCTGGGATTCGGCGCGCTGACCCTGGTCCTGTTGTACGCACTGGGCGCCAACGTGATCGAAAAGCCCGACGGCATTGCGATTTCGGCATTCTTCATCGCCGGCATCATCGTCGTCTCGCTGATCTCGCGGGTGAAGCGCACCACCGAACTGCGCCTGGAAACCATCGAGTTCGATGAGTCAGCCCGGCAGTTCATCACCGACTCGATCGCTTTCGACGGCCAGCTGAACGTCATCGCCAACAAGCGCCAGGCCGGGGACAAGGCCGAGTACGCCGACAAGGAGTACGAACAGCGCGGCCTGAACCCGGTCCCGGGTCCGGCGGACGTCATCTTCCTGGAGGTGGAGATCTCCGACCCGTCGGCGTTCAGCCACACGCTCCGGGTCGAAGGTATCGAGGTGGGCGGCTACCGGGTATTGCGGGTGAAGTCGCCAGCGGTGCCGAACGCGATCGCAGCGGTCCTTCTGGCCATGCGCGACTCGACCGGCACCAAGCCCCAATGCTATTTCGAGTGGTCGGAAGGGAACCCGATCAGTCACCTGATGCGGTACCTGTTCCTGGGTCAGGGCGACACGGCCCCTCTGGTGCGTGAGATCCTCCGCGAGGTCGAACCCGACCCGGCCCTCCGCCCGGGCATCCACGTCGGCTGATGGCCGCCGGGTGGGCCGCCGTGCGCACCCGTCTGTTCCTGCGTCGGACCGGGGCTCGGCGCCGGATTAGGGCTCGACGTGCATCTTCGCGGCTTCCTCAAGTTCGGCTGCCTGGGTCTTTGCCAGGCGCCATTCTGCAGCCGTGTCGATGCGGCGGGTGAGGGCCCAGTAGAGGACTGCCGAGACCGGCAGGCCGATGAACAGGGAGATGTCAGCGCCACCCATTGCCTCGGCCGCGGGTCCGACGAAGAGTTTTCCGGCGGAGAAGAAGGGAATCATGACCAAGAAGCCCACGAGGTAAGACGTGATTCCGGGCCAGCCCCAGCGTCCGTAAATGCCGTGAGGGTGGAAGATCTCCGCGATGGCATAGTGGCCCTTGCGGACGACGAAGTAGTCGGTAAGGTTGACCGCTGTCCAGGGGATGAAGAAGTACAGCACCAGCAGCAGGAAGTCGTTGAAGTTGACGAGGAAATCGGCGGACGCGATGTTGGCGAAGATGATTGAGATGGCCGCGGTGATCACGATCGTGACGACGCGGATTTTGACGGTGGGCCGGATGCGGCGCAGGCTGTCGATGGAGGAGATCAGAGTCAGGGACCCGCCATACATGTTCAGCGCCGTGACCGACACGAGCCCGAGGGCGGCGATGAACAGCGCGATCGATCCGAACCCCGGGAACAGCTTGTTGGCGGTGTCCTGAATCGAGCCGATAGTCTCGAAGTCCGTGCCGGCGGCCGCGGCGATGAACGAGCCCAGGAACATGACCCACATACCGCCGAGGGCGCTGCCCCAGAACGTCCACTTGAACGTCTTGCGGCCGGAATCGGGGGGGAGGTAGCGCGAATAGTCGGAGACGTAAATGGCCCAGGAAATCTGGTAGCCGGCGGCCACGCCCAGTTGACCCAGGAACGGGACCAGATGGAATTCGGCCAGGTTAAACGCGCCGCCGGGCAGGTCAAGGTGGGTGAGGACAGCCACCGTCAGCAGCGCCAGCATGATGATGGTCAGGTAGGTCAGATAGCGTTCGAAGCCGTGGATCAGGTCATAGCCGAACAGTGCGACGGCGGCGGCGACAATCGTGATGATCCAGAACCAGAGGGTTGCGTTTCCGATGTGAAGGGACCCGGTCACGGCCTCGCCGGCCAGGACGGTGTTGAAGACATTGAATCCCGCGTACTGCAGGTAGGCGAACAGCCAGACCAGCAGGGCCCCCACGTACCCGAACTGCGGACGGGACTGGATCATTTGAGGCAACCCTAGCTGCGGCCCCTGGGAGGAGTGCGCCGCCATGAACAGGGTGCCCACGAGCACGCCGATGGCGATCGCGATCAATGACCAGATCAGGTTCCCGCCGGTGGTAATGCTGATCAGTCCGACCGCGAGCGTGGCGATCTGGGCGTTGCTCATAAACCACAGCGGCCCGATGTTCGAGACCTTTCCATGCCGCTCATTGAGCGGAACATAGTCAATCGACCGGACTTCGAGTCCCCTGCCCGCCGCCGGACCTGTGGCTGTACTCATGACATGTCTCCTGGATCGTGCGATGCTGCCAGCATCGGTGCGGGACTGAAGGGTGCGGCGACCGGAACCCGCGGGGTCGCCGAGAGGGCATGAAGCGAATCACATGCAGATCGCGGACAAGAGTAAACTCGAATCGTGTCGTTCCCCGGGTGGGGATGACAGAATCGTGGTCGCCATATTGTGCGAATGTCAAGAGCTGTCGGAGGGCGCCATTGGGCTCAACGGCAGGCATCATCGGGTCTCTTGCCCCACAGACCGGCGGGCGGCCGGAAGCGGAGCGGGCGATGAGAGCTGATCCCGCCGTCGGCCATCTCCCGCAACCGCCCGTTCGAAGGTAACCGCTGATGTCCCACCTTGCCGTGGCAGCCGTCCAGGCCCCTCCGCGCCCGATCGGTGAGCCCTTCCCCGCGTTCGCCGATGAAGCCGCTCGCGTCTTGGCGGACGTGCCCGAAACGCAGCTGATGGTCTTTCCCGAACTACACCTGTTCAGCGACGGAATCCCGGACAGGCAACGATCCGAAGCGCTCCGGGAGGCCGCGCAGCCGCTCGACGGGCCGCTCGTTAATGAGTTGAGGCAACTCGCCGGAGACCTCAAGCTCTGGCTGGTCCCCGGGAGCATCTGCGAACGCGGGCCGCATGGCCAGCTGTTCAACACGTCCTTGGTCCTCTCCCCCGAGGGTGCCCTGGCGGCCAGCTACCGGAAGATTTTCCCCTGGCGCCCGTTCGAACCCTACGACCCCGGAGAAACTTTTGTGACGGTCGATCTACCCGGATTCGGCAGGGCCGGCCTGTCCATCTGCTACGACGCCTGGTTCCCCGAGGTCACCCGCCAGCTGGCCTGGATGGGAGCCGACGTCATCATCAATGTCGTCAAGACCACCACCCCGGACCGCGCCCAGGAGCTGATCCTCGCCCGCGCCAACGCAATCGTCAACCAGGTGTTCATGATCAGCGTCAACTGCGCCGGGCCCACCGGCCAGGGACGCAGCATCATCGTGGACCCCGAGGGCGCCGTCCTGTCCGAAGCCCCTGACGACTCCCCCTGCGTGCTCTCCGCAGCACTGGACATGGGGCACCCGGGCCGGGTCCGTTCAGAAGGTACTGCAGGATTGAACCGGATGTGGTCGCAGTTCCGGACGGATGACCCTCCCATCGAGCTCCCCATCTATGGCGGCAGAATCACCCCAGCTACCTGGACACCGGAAGCGCACACGAAGCACCAGCCGTAGCCTGGCTCGCCTGCCGCTGGAAGGTCGGATACGACGAGGCCGACGCAGTCGAGGTGTGGACCGGTGGACCGCCGACGACGAGTACGCCGTCAACACGTGGGATTCCATGCTGGCCCGCCCAGTGCACGACGGCGGCCGCTGGCTTCCGGCAATGGGCAACAGCGACGCCGCGGACAGGGCATACACGAAAGCGGCGGCCGGTCCCGTGTGTTGGACCGGCCGCCGCCGAAGGAGATCAGTTGAGCCTCAGGCCTTGGCCTTCCGCTTCACCCAGCCCCAAACAGCCGTGGCCACGAGCAGCACCAAGCCGATGATGGCCAGCCAAAGCAGGCCCTTCACGGCGAAGCCAAGGATCGAAAGCAGGAGCCAAATGATAAGTAGTGTGATTATTAGTCCCATGCCGTAAAGCCTAAGCCACGCCAGAGGTCGCGGATGGCATTTTGGGCAGGGCGCTGGCCGGGTCCACCGCGGACATCGGCTCCTGGCAGTGGCGGTAGGCGTCGTCGCGGCGTACGGAGCCCCCGCTGTCCCCGTCCCATCCCGGGATGGCTGCGAGGAAGGCTGCAGTCGTGGCCACCACATGCGAGTTGCCGCACTGGGTGCAGCTGATGGCGGCGGCAAGGGTCTCCTGCCGCGGATTCATCATGGTGACGGAGTCCGCGGTCAGGTGCCGGTCGGTGTCGCAGCTCGCGCACCAGGGCCGGCGGCCCCGGGGCTGATGGGCGTCCCGGGGCAGGTAAGTGTTGGATGTGATTGACATCCGGCTCAGACCAGGACCGGGTAGCTGGCCAGGATGTAGTCCGCCGCGGCCGGCCCTTTCATGCGCAAGCCGGTGCCCTTGGGGTGGACCCGTTTCTTCTTCATGGCCGCCCAGAATGCGTCTTCGGAGCGGGGCGCGGCCTGGCTCAGGAAGCACCAGCTGGTGTACAGCCCGTAGAGCGGGTCCCGGCCCAGGGCGCGATCGGATGCAGGGTCGCGGGTGGTGGCTTCCTGCAGGAATTGGTCATAGTGAGAAGTTGCCATGTGTGGCTCGTTTCCTCGCGGTGCATTCTGTGCCGCCGTGTGGCTACAGCAGCTGGACTTCAAGGCCGTGCACGCGGCGTCGAAGCATGATCCCGGGCTGCTGCGTCGCCGCAGATCCGGGGATAGAAGGTTATCGGGCCGGAAATCAACGTGTCGCGGAGGTCAGCCAAGCAACTTTTCTACAATGTAGACTCTAGGCGTAGACTACATATTAAGCAACCTGTCTATTTTCCTGGCAGTGTGACCTGTCCCCGACCCGAACGGAACACGATGTCGCCCGAAGCGAACCCGGCACCCCCAGCGGCCCCCGGCAAGAAGAAGCGGCTCAGCCGGGAGATTATTTTGTCCGCGGCGCTGGCCCTGGTGGACGCTGAAGGACTCGACGCCCTCACCATGCGCAGGCTGGGCCAGGAACTGGGACGGGATCCCATGGGCCTGTACCGCTACGCCGAAAACCGCGCAGCACTGCTGGACGGAGTCTCAGAACTCGTCCTGAATGAACTGGCCGTCTTCCCCGATGATCCCGACTGGCAGGCGCAGCTCCGCCGCATCGCCCACGACCTGCGGCTCCTGGCGCTCCGGCACCCCAATGTTGTGCCCCTTCTCGTGACCCGGCCCCTATCAACGCCCCTGGGCCTCCGGCCACTGGGGACACTGCGGCCGCTGGAGCAGATCTTGTCCCTGCTGATCGACGCCGGATTCGCGCCCGCCGATGCACTGCACGTCTACCGCGCCTACTACGGATTCCTCTACGGGCACATCCTCAACGAGCTGCAGGAATTCATCGTTGACCCCGACGAAAACGAAGCGCTTCTCCGCCTGGGCCTGCACCGCCTGCCGCCGAAGGACTTCCCTCACCTCCGCGCCCTCGCCCCGGTCCTCGCCGACTACGACGGGATGGCTGAACTGGATGAAGGAATCACCATCCTGCTCTCAGGCCTGGCCGCCCGCCTGTCGCTGCCGGAAGCTCCGGCCAAACGCTGACGGTCGAGAAGCCCTAAGCGCCGGCGCCGGCATCAATCCTGACGTTTCCGGCACCCGCAAGGGCCCGCAGCTCCCGAAGGATCTCCAGCTGTTGACTGTTGATGGCCATCAGCAGGTCGATCTCCTCCTTGGACTTCACGTTGGTGTCGCGGTCGTGCTGGGCCATCGCTGCGGCAATCGCGTCCTGCCGCTTGGCCGCGATCAGAAGAATCGCTCCCTGCAGCCCTGCCAGCATCGAAAGAAAGAGATTCAACAGAATATACGGATACGGATCCCAGGCGTTGTTCGCCAGTGCCCAGCTGTTGATGGCCGCCCACACGATCATGAAGCCGATGAAACCGCCGACGAACGGCCAGCTGCCCATGCCGTTCCGCATGACATCCGCAGCCCGTTGGCCCCGCGTCAAGGATTCCTTATGGGTTTCGTGCCAGGTCTTTCGCTTAGCGATCATGTCCAACCCTAACGCCGAGACTCCGATGTGGGCCCGGCGGGCCGCGGCGTCAGCCCGCGGTGGCCGCGCCGAGGGTGACGTCAGTGCTGTGCTGCTCGCCGTCGCGGTCGAAAGTGGCCTTGACAGTGGCCCCTGCGGCCTGTTCCCGCGCTGCCGCCGTGAGCTCGGAAGCATCAGTCACAGTCCGGCCGCCCAGGTAGGTGATCACGTCGCCGGCTTTCAAGCCGGCCTTGTCCGCCGCGGAGCCCGGGGTCACGGCAGCCACCTCTGCCCCGGTCGTGAATCCCGACGAGGTTCCCGCGGCCTTGTCCTGGACCGAGAGGCCCAGTTGGCCGTGCTTGGCTGTGCCCGTGGCGATGATCTCCCGGGCGACGCGTTTCGCGTTGTTGACCGGGATGGAGAAGCCGACGCCGATGTTCCCCGACTGGGCTGAGGAGGAGGACGTGGATCCGGCCGAGGCGATGGCCACGTTGACTCCGATGATCTCGCCGCTGGTGTTCACCAGGGCGCCGCCGGAGTTTCCCGGGTTGATGGCCGCATCCGTTTGGATAACGTTGATGCTGATGGAATCCTGCGCGGCCCCGGAGGACCCGCTCTGCGGGGCGGGCGCGGCCGAGGAAGCGGTCTCAATGGTGCGGTTTGCTGCCGAAACGACGCCGTCCGTCACCGTTCCGCTCAGTCCCAGGGGTGCTCCGATAGCAATCGCGGTGTCACCGACCTTGACCTTGCCGGAGTCGCCCAGGGGCGCCGCCACCAGCCCCGGGGCAGTGATGCGGACGATGGCCAGGTCCGAGAGCGGATCCGTTCCGACAATGGTCCCCGGGTAGACCTTGCCGTCGTTGGTCCGAACTTCGATGGCCGCGTTCGCGGCCTGTCCGTCCAGGGTGACCACGTGGGTATTGGTCAGAATATGGCCCGACGTGTCCAGAATGATGCCCGATCCGGTACCGCCGGAAGTGCCGGAGCTGGCGCTGATGGTCACCACACTGGGTGAGGCCTTCTCCGCGGCCGCTGTCACGGCATTGACGCTCTCGGGATTGTTGACAATCGCCGGCGGGTATTGAGTCGTTTGGGTGGTGCCGGCTGCCGGGGCTGCGGTGTTCCAGATCGACGTCGCCGCTGCAGCCACACCCCCGCCGAAGGCACCCGCAGCCACCAGGCAGGCAACGAACACACCGGCGCCAACCCGCTTCCCGGGTTTCCGGCCGCTTGCCGCGACTGCTCCCGACCAGGGCGCCTCCGGCCATGCCGGGTCGGCACCGGCACCGGCTCGTGCGTTGTCGCCGGGCGTGAGATGGTCGTGCTCGCTCATGGGTCATCCTGATCTCGTCGTTAGTGCCTGTGTTGACCTCCCGTCTGACCTGCGGGCGAACGTGTACTCAGGGCAGCTGTGAACATCCATTACCGACCGGGGCCGCCAGGGGACGCCGGCTGGCATTCGTGGCGCTGGGGCGGACGCACCCCCGATGCTGCGTCCGTCCCCGGAGTCCCGGTCAAGCCGTGTCCCCATCCTCAAACCCCGGACTGTCGACCGTCTGTCGGGCTGCTGTGAACAGGCTGTGAGCCTTTTCGCCGGCGACGGCTGACGGGCCGCTGCACAGCCACGGCAAAGGTTCCCCTCAGCCCCTGACAATTCCGCGGCAGGAAAGTGGTTACAGGAACACCGCCCAAGGAGGACCCTGATGATCGTCTATCGCCCCATCCCGCCGCTGACGGCCGGCGGCACCGGACTCAAGTCGGCGCTGGCCGCCATGGCCTTGACCGCCATCCTAGGCACCACCTGGCAGGTCCCCGGCGACACGCCGGGGACACAGGGGAGCCCGCAGAAGGGCTGAGCAGACGATCATCCAGCTAAATTGACCGTTGACCGGCGACATTCTCCGATATATCGTTAACTATCGCCGAAGGATCGGTGATCATCAGAGGAACGCACCTCAAACGGAAGGACGATGCCGGTATGAAAGGCATTCACGACGACAAATTCACAGACGGCGGACCCGCCCAGGGACGCTTCGGGCGCGGCAGAAGCCGCCGCGGACCCCACGGACACGGCGGCTTCGGACCGGGCCGCGGGTTTGGGCCAGGATTCGGGCCCGGTCCCGGGCCGGGCTTTGGTCCCGGGTTTGGTCCCGGCGGTTCACGTCGGGCCAACAAGGGCGATGTTCGTTCGGCGATTCTCTCCCTCCTGGCCGAATCTCCGTCCAACGGCTACGGCCTGATCAAGACAATCGCGGAGAAGACGTCCGGGGCCTGGCGTCCAAGCCCGGGCTCCGTCTACCCGACGCTGCAGCAGCTCGTTGATGAAGAACTCATCGCGCCGGTCAGTGAAGGCCGGCGCACGGAGTTCACTCTCACCGATACCGGCAAGGCTTATGTAGCCGACCACGCCGAGGAACTGCACAATGCGTGGAACACCGATCCCCAGGGATCCGGGCCGGCATTTCACCAGAGCGTAGGAAAGCTCATGGGCGTCATTCACCAGTTCCGCTTCTCGGCCACCGAGGAACAGCGCAATGCCGCGATGGAAAAAATCGACGAAACCCGCCGCGCGCTCTACCAGATCCTCGCCGACTGAACCCCGCCGTTCCGGAGTCTTCGTCGGGAGGAACCGGCGCGAAGGGATCCTGCCGCGGGGAACGCATGGAGAGGCGGGTCGGCGATGCCGCCTGACAGCCTGAGTCCGGACAGCACGGGCGCTGACAGCACGGGACCGCCGGTGCCCGGAATGACGCCCGGGGCTCCGCCTCCGCGGCGTGCGGTTGATCTTTTGCGGGCGCTGCGGGTGCGGAACTTTGCGCTCTTTTGGACGGGGCAGCTCATCTCCGGCACGGGCACCTGGATGCAGATGGTGGCGATGGCCTGGCTTGTGCTGGACATCAGCGGGTCACCGGCCGTGCTGGGTATGGTGACCACGCTGCAGTTCCTGCCGCTGCTGCTGTTCGTGCTGCCGGCGGGAGTCCTGGCCGATCGCTTCCCGAAGCGGACAATAATGCTGGCAGCCCAGGCCCTCGCCACGGTGCAGGCGCTTGTCCTCGGCTTTCTCGCCCTGACAGGGCCCCCGCAAATATGGCAACTAGCCCTCCTGGCGTTCATCCTTGGAGTCTCCAACGCGTTCAACAATCCCGCACAGCAGGCGTTTGTCCCCGAGATGGTGGGCCTCACGCTGGTGCCGGATGCCGTGGCCATGAATAGTGTGCAGTTCAATTCCAGCCGGATGATCGGCTTCGCCCTTGGCGGGCTGGCGGTGGCCCAGCTTTCGGCCGCGGCGGTCTTTTTCATGAACGCGGCCAGCTTTGCCGCGGCACTGACCGCGTTGCTGGTCCTGCGCACCGGCGAGCTTCGCCTCTCCCGGAGCAAACCGGCCCGCCACGGCGCCCTGCGCGAGGGCCTGCAGTATGTCCTCCACACCCCCGCCGTCCTCTTTGTCCTTGGGGCTTTGGCCGTGGTGGGGACATTCGGTTACAACTGGCCGGTCGCAGCGCCGTTGCTGGCCCGCGATGTGCTGAACGTGGCGTCCGTCGGCTTCGGCGCGCTCATGTCGGCGTTCGGCGCCGGTTCCCTGGTAGCCGGCATCGGCCTGGTAGTTGTAGGCGGTAGCAACGATCGCCGGATGATCGTCTCGGGCGCTGTCCTTGCAGTGATTTTGATCCTCCTGGGCATCTCACAGTCCTACCCGGTGAGTCTGGGGCTCATGGCCCTGGCCGGCCTCAGCGGCACGGTGTTCACCACCACTGTCAACACCCGACTCCAAGGACTCACGCCGGACCGGCTCCGCGGCCGGGTCATGAGCCTGTTCGTGCTACTGCTGGCCGGCACCACCCCGTTCGGTTCGGCCCTGCTGGGGCTGGGCGCGGAAGCCTTCGGCATCTCGTCCGCCATCATCGGATTCGGCGCCGTCACCCTGGCAGGGCTGGCCGTGCTGCTCGTCCTACGCGCTCGAAGGGACGGGTCTGCCGCGGCAAGACATCGACCCTCCTGAGAGCCCGGGCGTTGCCGGTCAGGACTCCAGAACCAGCAACTGGGCCTTGTCCGCGTCCCAACTCACCCACAGCCCCTCATCCGGCAGGAGCCTGTCGCCCGCATCAGAGCTGAGCTCGCGAAGCTGAAGTTCGTGGCCGCCGGCCGTGAGGCGGTGGCGCACCGTGGCACCCAGATTCGTGGAGGACACAAGAGTGGCGGTACAGCCGTTTCCCTCCGCGGCCCGCGTGCTGAATTTGAGGTGCTCCGGACGGATCGAGACGGCGTAGTTCTCCCCGCTCGCGCCCCGGTCCCGGACCCTCGCCAGCCCCAATCCGCCGAGATCCACAACAGCCTCCTCCCCGTTGCGTTCAACGATGGTGCAGGGAATCAGGTTGGTGTCACCGAGGAAGCTGGCCACCCAGTCCGTGAGGGGATGGTTGTAGACGTCCGACGGCGGTCCGGCCTGGACAATCTTCCCGTCCCGCATCACCACGATCCGGTCCGACATCGCCATGGCCTCATCCTGGTCATGCGTCACGAACAGCACGGAAATGCCCAGGCTCTTCTGCAGGGTCTTGATCTCCTCCTGCATCTGTTCCCGCAGCCGCTTGTCCAAGGCCGCCATCGGCTCATCCAGCAACAGCGCGGCCGGGTTGAAGACCAGGGCCCGGGCCAGCGCCACCCGCTGCTGCTGCCCGCCGGAGAGCTGGCGCGGCTTGCGGTCGCCCATCTTGCCCAGGCCCACGCGGTCCAGTGCGTCCGCGGCACGCTGCCGGCGTTCGGCACGCGGGACCTTCCGCATCCGGAGGGCGAATTCCACGTTTTCAAGCGCGCTCATGTGCGGGAACAGCGCGTAGTTCTGGAACACGACGCCAAGGTTCCGCTCCCGCGGCGGCAGGATGTCCACCGGCCTCCCGTCGATAAGGACAGAACCGGCGGTGTGTTCTTCAAAACCGGCCACCATCATCATGGTGGTGGTCTTGCCGGAGCCGCTGGGGCCCAGCAGGGTGACGAACTCGCCGGGCTGGACCATCAGGTCCAGTTGGTCCACGGCGAGGACGTCGCCGTAGCTCTTGCTGACTTGGCGGAGCTCGATGGCGCCGTGCGTGGCATTCCCAGCACGCGAAATCGGTTCCGCGGAAACTACTGATGCAGTCATCGACTTTCCTTTACGTTTGTGCGGACACGGCCAGGGGCAGCATCCGGGCGGAGGAGCGGCGCTTGAGGACAAACATGACCTGGAGAAGAAGCCCGATGGTCGCGACGCTGACCAGCAGCGCCGACGATACGGCGATCTTCGGGGTCAGGTTGAACTGGATGTCCGTGAACATCTTGACCGGCAGCGTCGTGGCCCCCGGCGACTGCATGAACAGGGACATCACCGTCTCGTCAATGGAAACCGAGAAGGCGAAGAGCGCCCCGGAGATCAGGCCGGGCAGGATCACGGGCAGGTACACATGGCGCAGAACAGACAGCGCGCCGGCGCCGAGGCTCTGCGCCGACCGGACCAGCGCAGGATTGAGTCCCGCGAGGCTGGCCCGCGTCGTCAGGTACACGTACGGAGTTGCAATCACCGCGTGCGCCAGGCCGATGGGAACGATGCTGCCCACCATGCCGATCGAGATAAAGAACTGGTAGAACGCCAGCGCCAGCACCACGGTGGGCACGATCATGGGAGCCAGGATCAGGCCCACCACGGCAGACTGGCCCGGGAACTTTCGCCCGTTCAGGCCGATCGCCGCGGTAGCGCCCAGCAGCACACCGATCACGACGGCGATCCCCGCCGATTGGAGGCTGGCCGTCAGGGCGGAAGTCCAGGCCCGGTCCGCAAAGAATCCGGCCACGGCGGCGAAGGAGATCCCCTCCGGCGGGAAGGTGATGTAGCGGCTATCGTTCAGCGCCACCGGCACCACAATCGCCGTTGGAATGACGAGGAAGAGGAAAGCCGGGACGGAAAGTAGCGCCAGCAGGCGGTGCTGCGGATTAGTTGTCTTCATGTTGGCCTCCCGCCTTGAGGACGCGCTGGTAGACCGCCACGAGGATGCTGACCATGACCGTCAGGATGACGGCCAGCGCGGCGGCCCCGGAGAAGTCCGTGAGCTGTCGGGCGTAGTAGTCGATCTGGTTGGCGATCATCATGTCGCCGGGTCCGCCCATCACCACGGGCGTGATGAAGAAGCCCGTGCTGATGATGAAGACCAGCAGCCCGGCGGCGGAAATGCCGGGCATGCTCAGCGGCAGCGTGATGCGCCGGAAGACGGATCGTTCCCCCGCACCCAGTGAGCGGGCCGCCAGTCCCAGCCGGTCATCGATGGACGTCAGCGAGGAAAAGATCGGGAACACCGCGTACGGCAGGAGACAGTGCACCATGCCGACGATCACGGCGAACCGGTTGTGCAGCAACGGGATCGGCGCATCCGTCAGCCCGATACCCTGCAGGAAAGCATTCACAATGCCGTTGTCCTGCAGCAGGACCGCCCAGGCGAAGTTCTTCACTAGGATGCCGGTCCAGAACGGCAGGAGTACGACGGCGAACAGGATCACCCGGGTGACGTTCCCGGCACGCCACAACACCATGGCGATGACGTAGCCGAGCACTACGGTCACGATGGTGCTCGCCAGGCTGATGGTCAGGGTGTTGACGAGTGCCCGCACCACGAGCGGGTCCTGGAGGACCCGCTCGTATGCATTGTCGGCGAAGCTGGCACCGACCAGTTTGCCCAGCGGCGTCAGGAACAGCACGACGTCGAAGGCAAGGATCGGGGCCAACAGCAGCCACCAGCTGCTGCGTCGCCGTCTGGGTGCTGTTTCAGCGGAAGGAGGCGCACCGCGGCCCCGCGGACGCGTCCGCTCCAGGGTTGCGTGGCTCATGTCAGCTGGCCTGCCAGAGCTTGAACTGCTGCTCGGTCTGCTTCAGGTTCTGTGACCACCACTTGTCGTCGCGGACCAGGATCTTGTCCGCGAGCAGGGGGCTCGTGGGAAGGGTGTCGGCGATTTCCTTGGGCAGCTTCGACAGCGCCGGGATGTTGGCCAGGGTCAGGTTCGTGACCTTGTCGAACGCTGCGCCGGCCTCGGCGTCGTTGGACATGAAGTTCATCAGTTTGAAGGCCGCTTCCTTGTTCTTCGCCCCCTTGGGCACCACGAAGTAGTCGCCGGCCAGTACGGCGTTTTCGGCGGAGAAGTTCAACTTGGCGCCATCGTTGCGTGCTGCGTTGATCCGGTTGTTGAAGCTGGTGGAGAGGGAGACTTCGCCGGAGGTGAGCTGCTGGATCGGTTCCTGGTTGGCGGAGTGGTACAGCAGCCGGTCCTTGCCGGGGTGCTGGCCCAGGACCCTGAGGGCGCGGTCGACGTCGAGGGGGTAGATCTTGTCGAAGGGGACACCGTCGGCCAGCAGCGCGGCCTCCAGGACAGAACTGTCGGAGAGCTGGTTGTAGATCGAGCGCTTGGTGTTGTACTTGTCCTGGTCGAAGAACTGGGCCCAGTCCTTCGGTGCCTGCGCATCAGAGATGACCTTCTGGTCCCAGGCCATGACGAAGAGGAAGCTCAGGTACTTGATGCCGTACTCGGCCTTGGCGTATCCGGGCAGGCCCTTGTCGCTGATGATGTTGTAGTCGAACTTCTCCAGCAGCCCCTCGGCCACCGCCACCTCGTACTCCGGCGCCGTGATTTCCACGAGGTCCCACTGCACGTCCCCGGACTGCACCTGCGCCTTGAGCGCCGCCAGGCTGGTATTGGCCAACAGTGTGGTCTGGATCCCCGACTGCTTGGAGAACGGATCCAGGATGGTCTGGGTCAGCTGGTCGTTGTAGGAACCGCCGTAAGACGTCACCGTGACCGTCTTGTTGGCTGCCGAGCTTTCGGCCGGCTTCGCTGCACCGCATCCGGTGAGCGCGAGGCCGGCGAGGGGGGTCAGCGCTGCCGCCTTGAGGAGCTGCCTGCGGTCAAACGGAGTGGAACGGAACTGTGTCAAGGAAACTGCCTCTCATTGGTGCCCGCGCCACGGCACGCCAAAGGAGGTCGTGCTGGGGCGGTGGGGCGGGGGGCTGATGGCGTGGAGCGGGTGGCGCATAGAAGCGTCAGGGGAATCGACAGCGGCGGTTCGCGCGCACCGTCCATCCACGCAACGTTGGTGACTCAAATCCGCGGTCCGGCGGCTTTTCGGTTTCGCAACTGTAACTGTGAAGTTGCTCACCAGTCAACAGTTGTATTGGTTTAATCAACACGGTCTTTGGGGAGCGTACGCGAGGCGGTTCCGTTGGCGCTATTGAGCACCCATGCTCAGTCCCGCGAGTCCTCTTCGGGCGGCCTGGTCATTGCGGCGTGCGGATTGGCTGGAGCCGGTTCGATCGGGCGTTTTCCGGTTGCACTCCAGCTTGTGAGGAAGTCGAGCTGTTCCTGGCATGGTTTCCGGGGTCGGCCGTGTAGGCGATGAGGGTCAGGCTCTCGCCGGGGAGCTCGAGTGCGTCGCCGGTGAGTTCGATGTCTCCAACGAGCGGGTTGTGAGGGTCTTGCGGGCTGAGCGGCGTAGACGCACCGTGAACCAGTCCGCAAGGTCGCGACGAGAAGTCCGCGGCTGGTCTCGATCGCGACCGCGATGGGGTTCTGCGGTGTGTCGCCGTGTTCGGCGAGCAACTCCAGGAGGAGACGATAACCGGCGGCGTCGTCGGTGATGCGCTGCCTGGCTAGCAGAGCGCCGACTTCGTCGACGAGTGCGACGTCATGGTGATGCTCGGCCCAGTCGAGCCCGCAGTAAACGTTCACAACTTTGCTCCTAACTCTCTCCCAACTCGTAGTTTCGGTGGTGAGCCTGTTCGGGGTACGCGGCGACCTAATTCCAGGACTCATCGGTCCGCCATCTCACTAGCCGTTCGTGACACCGGCTCACCGCGGGGGCCTCAGTCTTATCAAGAGCTCGGAAGCCTGGGAACGAGAAGGAGATCTCCCCGCGGCGGGCTCGCACCACAACGAGCATGACCCCACCGGGCCCGCAGGTTTCGTAGACACCCCCACTTGGGCCGCAATCTCATGCTCTCGGTCATCGGCCAGGGCATGGATCGCGGGGGCTAGTTTCTCAGCAATGACAGACATCGGAGGCAGCCGCTCTTTGCTCGAGGTCTCTTTGGGCCCAGGAAATCTCAGGAGTCCACTGATGCCAAATCACCGCCGGCGAAACCAGCCCGCGCAGTGGTTCCCGCAGCCTCCGGGGCTGCCATCAGGAGCCACTAATATAGAATTCGGAAATTTTCGCCGCCCCGTGAAACACGTCCCCGGGCGTCGTCGCGCCTTGGAAGAGAGCCGGCCGGGCATGGCGCCCGCCGTGGAGTGGGAGCAGTATGAGGGAATGAACTCGCCCACCGCCGACGGCCGGGCGCAGGCGCAGGCCGGGGCCGTGGACTACCGGGCATGCCTGCACCCATGGAGCCGTTACGTGGCCTTGGGTGATTCGTTCACAGAAGGGGTCGGGGATCCGGAACCGCGGAGCCCGGGGGCCTGCGGGATTTGGCCGACCGGGTCGCGGCCCGACGCGGGACCCGTGTTTGGCGCCCGGATGCCACCCGGGACATTCATCGGAGACGGCCCGCGAAACTATCCCGGCCGCCCCGGGACCCTGGTCATATGCAACTGCCTCCATAATCTCCGGTAGCACCACAAGTCGAAAGGAACGGGAAATGCGCCCGACAGGTGCCGCCGTCGCCTTCTATGCGCTCAGTATTGTGCTGCTACCGGTCTCGCTACTCGGCTATGCGATCTGGCTGGGCAAGCTCCTGGCCGCGAAACCGTCCGGTGTGTCGACGAGCGCGCAAGCCCCGCTCTCGGCCAGGTGGGCGATGCACAATTTCGGCGTGCGCGAAGACCATGCCGCGAACCTGCTGTTGCCCGTCCTGCCCGGCGTGCCCTGGCTGGGCATGCGGCTGGCATTCTGGCCGACGGTCTTGGCGCACCGCGTCACCGGCTACGTCCCGAAGACCTTCCGTTACCCCTTCGAGGGCAAGATCCCTCCCCAGGCCGAGGCGTCGGCCAGGGTCACGTTCTTCGACAGCGCCGTGGACCGCTTCCTTCCCGCCATCGAGCAGCTGGTCATCCTCGGCGCCGGCTTCGACACGCGTCCGTACCGCCTCCCGCAGGACACCCCTGTCAGCTCCTTCGAGGTCGATGCCCCGAAGACACAGGCGGTCAAGCGAGCCATGCTGGACAAGGCAGGGATCGACGCGCACAGGGTCACGTTCGTGCCTGCTGACTTCGGGAAGGATGACTGGCTCGCCACGCTTGCCGACGCCGGGTTCGACCCCGGGCGCCCGGCGCTGTTCCTCTGGGAAGGCGTGACAATGTACCTCGAGCAGGCAGCGATCGAGGACACGCTGAGCAAGGTCGCGAGCTGCGCCCGGGGCAGCCTGCTCGCCTTCGACTACTTCACGACCGAGACCCTCGAATCGACCATGCTGTACTGGCGGTACGGGAGGGCGGCGGCCAAAGCAGTGGGCGAGCCGTTGAAGTTCGGTGTGGACAGCACACCGCCGTCGCGGGAGCGCCTGTCCGAACTTCTCCGATCCTGCGGGTTGGCGATCCTCGAACAGCATGTGCTCGGTCGTGAGACCACGAAAAAGCGCGCGTGGGGCGGCTTCGGGATTGCAGTGGTGCAGTGAAGCCGCTGTCGAACGCGACCGACAGCGGAGACGAGCCCGGGCTGAGGTGTCAGGCGCGGAGGGATGCCAGGGCGTAGGAGAGGGGCATGGCTAGCGCGGGACCGTGGCCCGGAAGAATGACCGACGCTTCTACGCCGTCCAGGACATGGGTCGCGGACAGTACGGTGCCCGGCTCCGTATGGAACATCGGATGGAGCATCTGCGGGCCTCTTTGCCGAGTCAGAGGGTGCCCGGTGATCAAGGAATCGCCGGTGGCGATCACCCCGGCGCCGCGGAAATAGATGGAGGCGTTGCCCGGCGTGTGGCCGGCAACCAGAATCGCCTCAGGGCTGCCCGGGAGTTCCCGGAGCTGCTCCGCCGTCCAGGCCCGGGCCTCGGTGGCTGGATCGGCGTTCAGCGCACCGGCCCGGATCGCGTGACTCATCCAGCGCAGGACGCGCGGACGCCAGGCGCGGAGGACAACCTGTCCCAGGCCGACCTGGTGCTTTTCGTGTCCCTGGACGTGCGCCAGCTCTTCGGGACTGCACAGGACCGGGGTCCCGAACGTACGGGAAAACAGGGCCGCCGACCCGGTGTGGTCGACGTGACCATGCGTGATGAGGATGGCGCGGGCATTGGCCGGCTTCAGCCCGGCGTGCTCGATGGATTTCAGGACGAAGTCCGTGTCGCCGGGGTAGCCACTGTCAACGAGGATGAAACCGGACTCGTCCCGGACGATGATCCAGTTGGATGCCGGGCCTTCGACAAAGAAGAAGCCGGGAGCCTGTTCGGAAACCTGTGATGAGGGCTGCCATGCGGTGTGGCCGGAATGCGCAAAAGGGTCGGGCAAAGGACTGTACTCCTGAAGATGGTGATCAGATGACGCTTTGTACAGCCTGCCGGGCATCCGCCAGATGGGCTTGGTAGACACATGATGCCAATCGGTTCAGGCAAACTCAAATCCACAAGTCGTGATCCAGGACCCTTGGCGGCACGGTTTTGACAAAAAATATGACATAAGCCCCAAATGGTGGAGGATGGCCCCTGGTCATGCCAATTGGTTGCGTCATAATGCGCGGCGGAAACGACCCTATATGAGCGACGGGCGCAGGAGTCATGAACACGTTAGGCGACACGCGAGGCCGATGGGTCCTGGTGGACTATCTCAACAAGGAGCAGCCCGGTCTCCTGAGCGTCGGTGCGGTGAACTACTCCGGGTCCAGTGTCCGCAAAAACCTCGATCCGCTGGGCCGCGAATTGCTGATGGACCGGATCAAAGCCGTCGCTGAGACCGGAGAGCAACTCCACGACCCCGTCCACCATCGGGGCATCGATTACCGTGTTCTCGCAGTGCCGATCAACTCTCCGATGACGAACACGGTTCTTGCAGTTCTGGCCGTCTACACTGCGGCGGGAGACAACCCGCCACCGCGCCCGCCGATCGGCGCCCTGGAGTGGACGATCTCCTCCACCGGGCACATTGAAACGTCCTGGAACGATGACCTCTTCGCCATCTACGAGATCGATCGTTCCGGGGAGAGCCCCACCGGGGACATGAACCAATGGGTCAGCGAACTGATCTCCCCCGAGGACAGAACCCGGATGAAGGTGACCATCGACGCGGCCATCGCTTCGATGAACGCGCAACGCTATCTGGTGCCGTACAAGATCATCACCCGGTTCTCGTCTGCTTTGCCCGGGATCAAGAACCTCGAGGTGTCCGGTCGGGTCATCCCTGACGAACAACGGCAGGGCAAGTGGCTGCGCGCCATCACACGTGAGGTTCAGGAGGCCGCCCCGTCCCCGATCACGCCTGGCTTCGGGGACTTCCAGTCCAGCAGCCTGCTACGCGCCGTCTTCGAACTCGCCGAGGAGCGGGTGCTGATGGCCGTCGACACCACCTGCTGGCAGACCTTCATGACGTCCGGCTCTTGGCAGCGGTTCGGCATCCAGTCACCGAGATTCGGCTACCTCCCCCACGTCATCCACCCGGACGATTACCGCGCCTTTAGGGACACCGTTGAAAAAGCTCAGCCCTCCACCCGCGCGACAGTGCGCCTGCTGCACACAGACAGCACGTACCGGCCCTACACCGTTTGCGCCAGCAGCGGCCATAGTGGACACGGCGACACTGGCCGCTACGCCGTTGTGGCCTTGTCCCCACTAACAGGGCTGTAGGGCCCTAAAGGGTTCGGGTGTAACCTGCTCAAAACCTCTGGCCGAGCACGCCCCCGCCGCACGAATGAGCGGAACCCTTGGCCAGTCCTTGGGATCTGCTGCCACTGATGGCTCCCGGTGCGGTACGTTCCTGACGGACACTGGACGCTACGGCTTCCGGTAGGCAAGCCGCGTCCCGCCACGCCGCCCCGCATTCCCGGGGCCCGGTCAAGGAGTCCCGATGAAGCCACTAAGGACCCTGGCCTGCATCCTTGCCCTGCTGGCCTCAAGCCTGGCACTCGTGGAGGTACCTGCGCAGGCCGCATCCGCATCCATTGGCCTCAGCCCGACCAAGGGCCGGCCGGAACCACCGTCACCGTCACCGCGCCGGTTTCCCCAAGAAGAGCCCCGGAAGACTCAGCGGGCGTCAATTCCGCGGCCTCACCGTCGCTGCCTCCGGATACTTCACGGCCGACGTCGTGATCCCGCCAACGTCCCAACAGGTCCTTGATATTCAGGCCGTATCCGGCACCGTCAAGGCTTCCGCGGCCTTCACCGTCGCTGCCGCAACGCCTGTGACATCGCCGCCGGCCATCAGCAGCGCACCGCTGCGCCTCGGCGTCGGCACCACGGGCGGACCGCTGGCATCGGCGGAACTGGACCAGGCCGCGTCCCTCGCCGGCGAGGCACCGCCCGTCATTCTGTCCTACGAGGACTTCAATCAGGCTCCGCCCGAACTACGACGCCTCGCGCCGGGGAAACAAGTGCTCGTGGCAGAAACGTCGTCGGCAGAACAAGGCGGGTCCAAAGCCGACTGGAACACGGCCCTGATCAGCTATCTGGCGTCCCAGACCGACGTCACAACGGTGGTCTGGTTCGGCTTCAACAAAGAAACAGACTGGCGGATCGACAGCAGCACCACTTCCGCCACGGCGCTGGAGTTCGCCCTGGCCGCCCGCCCCAAGTAGCGCCCGGCGAAGCGGAAAGGTCTTGAAGTCTGAGACGGTACCGGCTACACCACTAAGTGAATATCCCCACGAAGCTGACGGCTGTCCGACCAGTGACTGACAGCCGTAGGAATGATCCATCAATGGCCGATCAAACCTCGGATCCTCCGGGTCCAGGAACATCCTGCCTCCTCCCTTACGAATGAATGTCCACGTCATAGGAGAACACCATGAGTGACAAGCCAGCTACCCGTCCCGCTTCCGCTGAGGACAGCGTTCCCCTGCCAGGTTCGGAGCGCCAGGGGGTACCGGAAGTCCAGGCCGAACACGGACCAGTTGATCCGTCCCGCAGGATCGAGGTGACCGTGATCCTGCGCCGGAAGGCGCCGATTCCGGAGACGGTCAGGGAACCGATGTCTGTCGAAAATCTGGCAGCAAACCACGGGGCCGGCCAGGATGACATGCAGCTCGCAACGGACACTTTCACGCGGCTCGGGGCTGAAGTCCTGGAGGCGGATCCGGCCTCGCGCCGGCTGCGTCTGGCAGGGACTATTGAAACGCTTAGCAATATCTTCGGCACCCGTCTGAATGAAGTGACAAGCGCCGGACCCCACGGCGCCGGGGTCACCCACCGCCACCGCACCGGAGGACTAAGAATCCCAGCGGTACTCGACGGCATCGTCACCGCTGTCCTCGGCCTTGACGACCGGCCGCAGGCCCGGGCCCAGTTCCGCGCGATCCCCCTCGCAACCGCGGGCAGAAGCTACACCCCGCCGGAGCTGGGAAAGATCTACAAGTTCCCGGCCGGCACCGATGGCGCCGGGCAGAACGTTGCCATCATCGAACTCGGCGGGGGCTACTCGACGTCGGACCTGAACGCCTACTTCAACGGCCTCGGGATCACGCCGCCCAACGTCACGGCTGTCGGAGTGGACGGGGCGGCCAACCAGCCAGGGGTGGATCCGAACGGGGCGGACGGCGAAGTGATGCTCGACGTCGAAGTTGTCGGCGCCCTCGCACCCAAAGCGGGCATCTTGGTCTATTTCGCCCCGAACAACGACGCCGGATTCCTCGACGCGATCATCAACGCCTCGCACGCCAGCCCGACGCCCGCGGCGATCAGCATCAGCTGGGGCCAGAGCGAGGACGCCTGGACGGCGCAGGCGCGCACAGCATTCGACCAGGCCTTCGCCGACGCATCAGCCCTCGGCGTCACCGTCACCGCCGCGGCCGGGGACAACGGCAGCGCTGACGGAGCCAGCGATGGCAAGGATCATGCCGATTTCCCCGCTTCAAGCCCCTATGCCCTCGCCTGCGGCGGAACCCGGCTCGAGGCCGATCCGGTTACCGGAAAAATTACCCGTGAGACGGTCTGGAATGACGGGCCGAACTCGGCAACCGGCGGCGGCTTCAGCGACGCTTTCCCCGTTCCTGTCTGGCAGAACGGTCACGTCGTCCACGGCAAGCATCATAAGTCGGGTAAGCCCGCCAAGAAATTTCTGGGCCGTGGCGTGCCGGATGTCTGTGGGGTCGCGGATCCGCAGACCGGATACAAAGTAAGGGTCAACGGCACAAACATGGTCATCGGAGGCACCAGCGCCGTGGCACCGCTCTGGGCAGCCCTCGTCGCGCGTTTGGCCCAGGCGAGCAACCGCCGGTTTGGCCTTATGCAGGCCATCATCTACGGCCAAATGGCATCCACCAACACGGGCTTCCACGACATTGTTGTCGGCAACAACGGCTCCTACGAGGCTGCGCCAGGCTGGGACCCCTGCACCGGCTTCGGCAGCCCCGACGGAACGGCCCTGCTCGCCGCTATCCAGTCCGGGGCAGGGGCAGGGGGAGGGGGAGGCACCTGATCATCTGGTGCCGCACGCCCTGCTCCGCCAAGTCGGGAAGGACATCGGGACAAGCCCCTGTAGGCGGACTTCATCTGCAGGAGACAGTAACGCCCGCCCCGGACTAACCCGGGCGGGCGTTTTTGGACGCTTGGCGACAGCCGGAGACCCGGAGGGCTAATAATTCAGCCGGCTACGGTGCGAGCGTGTGGGCGAGCCCGGCAAGAACCGGTTCACGGCCCAGCTCAATGTGCGAATAGGCCAGAGAATAGGCGAGATCGGGGCGGCCCTTGAGGATGGCATTGCAGAGCTCGACATGCTCGTCGCGCTGGAGCTCGTTGCTGCGGTTGTGGGCCAGGCCGAAGATCCAGCGCATGCGGCCAAAAAGCGGCTTAACCGATTCGACAAGCAACCGGTTGCCGGAAAGCCGCACTATCTCGGCGTGGAATTCCGCGCTGAGACTCGCAACCTTCGCCTCCGGACCCTCGTCGATGGCCAACCTCGTTTCGTCCACGAGTTCCTGCAGCCGTGCGCCGCTTTGACCCTCGGCAACCCGGACCGCCGCGGTCCGCGCGGCGAACGTCTCGAGGCACAGCCGGACATCGAAGAGTTCGTTGACGTCCGTGAGCGTTAGCCGCCGCACCGCCGCACCCCTGCGGGGAAAAGTTTCAACGAAGCCGTCCTGCTCCAGACGCTGAATGGCCTCCCGCACGGGAATCCTGGACACGTTGTGAAGTTCTGACAGTTCCCGTTCGCGCAGCCGCATGCCCTGCTCGTATTTGCCGGTCACGATCCCTTCAAGGACCAGCTGATACACGTGTTCGGCCCGGACTTCGTCATCCCGCCCGTTCAGCGCATCACCTTTGGGTTCAACCACACTCACACCGCCGCTCATCACTCACTCCGTGGCCCTGGCGGACGGTGCCGCTCAGCGTTCCAACTGAGCATACACTCGCTCAACTGCCGGTTCCGGGCACATGCAAAGGCTCCCGCGCAGCTAACCCCCAAGTGCGTTGCCACCGCGATCGGCAGGCCGGCCAAGTCACGGCGCCGTCCAGGCCACGTCATTTTCTGGTATTCCAGATGATGCTAGATTGTGATTTACATCGCACAAATGGTGCCCTAATCTTTGTTTGGTATACAAAATGATGGAGCTTGCTCCTTGGACCCTGAATCGAGCGTTCCCGATGACCCAGCTTCAGTCCGGTGCCACACCAACTGCTGCGAGTCCGTTGCCCGGCGCCAGCGACAGCGACGATGGCAACAGCGGCGTCAGCCGCCCCATGTCCCCCGGCGACCAAACCACCGCCAGCACGGGGGCCGCCCAGGCACGGTCGCTGCTGGCCACTGCCTGGCTCAGGATCCGCAGGAGCAAGATCGCCCTGCTGAGCCTCTGTGTCGTGGTCGCCATCGTGCTCTTTGCGGTCCTCGCGCCTGTCCTCAGTGCCTGGTCCGGAAATGATCCCTTCACCTCCAACACCAGCCCGGAGGTGCTTGATGACTTCGAAACCCCGGGCCTGCCTCTCCCCGGCTACATGTATCCCTCTGAGCAGCACTGGCTGGGGGTAGAGCCCGGGCTCGGGCGGGATCTGTTCGCCCGGCTTGCCTTTGGCGGTCAGGTCTCCCTCACCATCGCCCTCCTTTCAACCGCCGTCTCCGTCGTCCTTGGCACCGTGCTCGGGGCGGCGGCCGGCTACTTCGGCGGCAAAACGGACGCGATCATCAGCCGCGTCATGGATCTCTTCCTCGCCTTCCCGCACCTCCTGTTGGTGCTGTCGCTGACGCCCATCCTTCAGTCCCGGCTGCGCGGCACGCCCTTGGGCCAGGGCAGCTTCCTGCCCATGGCCTCGCTGGTCATCATCCTGGGATTCTTCGGCTGGGCGTATCTTGCCCGGATCGTCCGGGGCCAGGTCCTCAGCCTCCGGGAGCGTGAATTTGTTGAGGCGGCCCGCTCGTTCGGCGCCTCCCACCTCAGCGTGCTGTTTCGGCAGATCATCCCCAACGTGATGGGCGTCGTGCTGGTATACGCGACCATGCTCATCCCCACCAACATCTCCGCGGAGGCCGCGCTGTCCTTCCTCGGCGTCGGCGTCAAAGACCCGACTCCGTCGTGGGGCCAGATGCTCAACGCCGCCCAGTCCGGCAACTGGTACCTCAGCGATCCATGGTTCCTGGCCGTCCCCGGCGCCATGCTCATCGTCACCGTCCTGGCGTTCAACCTGCTCGGCGACGCCGTTCGCGACGCCTTGGACCCCAAGGCCTCCCGCCACTAGCACCCATCACCATCACCCACCCGTATGAGGAGAACCATGAAATATCCATCCAGACTGCTGGCACTTGCCGTGCTGATCTCCGTGGCAGCCACCGGTTGTTCCGCGGCCCAGGGCCAGCCGGCCGCCAGCAAAGCCAGTGGTTCAGCGACGGATTCGGCCGCGGCAGTGGTCAAGCCCGGCTTCACCACCAAGGGAGGCAACATCAACGTCCTGATGTCCTCCGACTTCCAGACACTTGACCCTGGAAACAGCAACTACGTCCAGACGGCCAATGTCGGACAGCTGTACTACCGGACGCTCACCATGGCCAAAGAGACGGCAGGCCAGCCGCCCACCATCGTCCCGGACCTCGCCACGGACACCGGGAAAGTATCAGCCGACGGCCTCACATGGACGTTCACGCTCCGGGACGGCGTCAAGTTCGAGGACGGCCGCCCCATCACTTCCGCGGACGTCAAATACGGCATCGAACGCACCTTCGCCCAGGACGTCTACACCCAGGCGCCCCAGGAGCTGAATTCCGCGCTCGACGCCGGCGGCTACAAAGGCCCCTACAAGGATCCTGCCGCCGTGCTCCAGGCAGTCGAGACCCCGGACCAGCGCACTGTCGTCTTCCACCTGAAGAAGCCGTTCGCTGAATTTCCTGCGCTGGCCTCACGGTCCAACACCGCTCCTGTGCCCCAGGACAAGGACACCAAGCTGGACTACACGAACCATCCGGTCTCATCCGGCCCCTACATGGTGGAATCGTACAACCGCGGCAAGTCGCTCAAACTCGTCCGCAACCAGCACTGGGATCCCGCGACGGACCCCAACCGCACGGCACTTCCGGACACCTTCAGCTTCTCCCTGTCCACGTCGCAGGCCACCATCAGCCAGCAGCTGCTGGCCAACGCCGACACCAACGCCATCACCCTGGACTCGAACGGCGCCCTGCAGACCTCGGATTCGGCCAAGCTGGCCGACGCCCAGGTCAAGGACCGGGTCGCCTCAGGGCTGCTGGGCTGCAACGACGTGCTGAGCCTGAACACGCAGAAGATCACGGACCCGGATGTCCGCAAGGCAATTGCGCTTGCCCTGGACCGCCAGTCGATCCTGGTCCAATACGGGGGGCGCCGTTTCGGCGAGCTCACCCAGACGCCGCTCAACGACAAGATGCGCGGGTACGTGGCCCAGGAGTTGGAGATCGATCCCAGCGGGAAGCCCAAGCTGGACGAGGCCAAGAAGCTCCTCGAAGGCAAGACCTACCCCAAGACCCTCACCTTTGGCTACGCCAACAACCGGGACGCTTACAAGAACACAGGCACGGTGGTCCAGGACAACCTCAAGGCCCTGGGCATCGACGTACAGCTGGTGCCGATTCCGGCCCCGAACTATTACTCCGTCATGGCCAGTGAGCAACTGCCGGACATCGGACGGTCAGGCTGGTGCGGCGGCGCCGATCCGTCTTCGATCCGGACCTCCGCGGACCCCATCCTCGGCCCGAACAACGATGGCACCAGTTACGGATTCTCCAACACGTCCCGCTACTTCGACCCGGAGGTGTCCAAGGCCATGTTTGAGCTGCGGGACACCGCGGGGACCTCGGAGGAGCTGGGCAAGAAGTGGTCCGAGGAATTCGGAAAGGCACTGAAGACCTACCCGATCATTCCGCTCGTCCGCAGCCACACGAACAGCGTCGTCGGCTCCAACATCCGCAACGCCCAAGTGGGCTACTTCTTCGGCGGCATCGACCTGTCGATTGTCGGCGTCGAGCACTAACCGGTCCTCACAGAAGGAGACGCGGGCCGCCCGGATTCAGGCGGGCGGCCCGCAACCACAATGATCAGATTCATACTTCGCCGGACAGGCTCCCTGGTCCTGCTACTCATAGCCGTCAGCTTCATCACCTTCACTCTCTTCCAGCTGGGTCCAGCCGATCCGGCCTCGGCCGCGTGCGGCCAGGAATGCACGCCGCAGCGCGTCGCCGAGGCGCGCGTCGCCCTCGGCATGGACCAGCCGTTCTTCCTTCAGTACGCCGACTACATGCGCGGGCTGGTATCGCCGCGCATGATCGGTGCCCCCGGCGCCGAATCCGTCTGCCAGTGGCCCTGCCTCGGAAAATCGTTCCAGACGAATGAGAACGTCTCGGACATCATCAGCCGGTCGCTGCCCTACACGGTCTCGATGGCAGTGGGCGCCCTGGTCCTTTGGACGGTTTCCGGCGTGGGCCTTGGCCTGCTCGCAGCCCTCAGGAAAGGCAGCGCCACCGACAAGTTCATCGTCGGCGCCGCGTCCGTAGGAGTCTCGCTGCCGATCCCGGTCACGGGCCTGTTCCTGCTGCTGGTGTTCGTCAATCAGCTTCATCTCCTGCCGTTCACCACGAATGAGATCAACAGCCCGTTCGGCACCCAGGGTCCTTGGGCTTGGGTACTCAACTATCTGTTGCCATGGATTGCCCTCGCCGTGCTGTTCAGCGCCTCCTATATCCGCGTCACCCGCACCAACATGATTGAAACGTTCGGCGAGGACTTCATCCGCACGGCCCGGGCCAAGGGACTGGCCCCGGGGACCGTGACGTTCAAGCACGGCGTCCGGGCCGGAATCACCCCGATCGTGACCATGCTCGGCATGGACATCGGTCTGCTGCTCGGCGGCGCCGTCCTCACCGAACAGATCTTCTCCGTGCCGGGGCTCGGTTTCACGGCAGTCCGGGCTGCGATCTCCGGCGACTTGCCCGTCACCATGGCCATCACCATGCTGGCCGCTTTCTTCGTGATCGTCGCCAATGTTGCCGTCGACCTCGCCTATGCCGCCATCGATCCCCGAGTGAGGCTCCAATGACCCATTCCTATCGCGGCGCGCCGGCCGCTTTCCCGTCCTCCGCGCCAACCCCTGCAGCGGACGACGGCGGGACCGTCGCCTTCCTGGACGTCCGGAACCTGTCGGTCGGGTTCCCCACCGACGACGGCCTGGTCTCGGCCGTCAACGGCATGGACTTCACCCTTGAGCGTGGGCAGACGCTTGGCATCGTTGGCGAATCCGGATCCGGGAAGTCGGTGACGAGCCAGGCACTGATGGGCCTGCTCAAAGGCACCTCCGCCCAGGTCTCCGGCCAGGCGCTGTTCCAGGGCAAGGACCTGATCACGCTGTCCGAGTCAGGCATGCGCCAGCTGCGTGGCCGGAACATCGGCATGATCTTCCAGGACCCGCTGTCGGCACTGCACCCGTTCTATACAGTCGGGCAGCAAATTGAGGAGGCCTACCTCGTCCATCACCAGGCGAGCAAGAAGCAGGCCCGGGCTGCGGCCATCAACATGCTCGGCCGGGTGGGGATTCCCAGCCCCGAGCAGCGCTACGACGAGTACCCGCACCATTTCTCCGGCGGTATGCGGCAGCGGGCCATGATCGCCATGGCCCTCATCTGCGAACCGGAACTGCTCATCGCGGACGAGCCCACCACGGCCCTGGACGTAACGGTCCAGGCGCAGATCCTGGACCTCATGGCCGAACTCCAGGCGGAAACCAACTCTGCGCTGATCCTCATCACCCACGATCTGGGCGTCGTGGCCGAGGTCTGCGATTCCGTTCTTGTCATGTACGGCGGCCAATGCGTCGAGTCCGGCCCGGTGGACGAGATCTTCTACGACACCCGGCATCCGTACACCCTGGGCCTCCTCAATTCCATGCCGACGCTCACCGGCGCCTCCGGCCGCCTCAACCCGATCCCCGGCCAGCCGCCGTCGCTGCTTGACCTGCCGTCAGGGTGCATCTTCAGCTCCCGGTGCGACTACGCCGCCCTGGCCGGCGCCGACGTCTGCGGGGAGCAGAGGCCCGAGCTCCTGGTGGAGGCCGGCCACGGCAAGCGCTGCCATCTCAGCAGCCGCCAGCTCATCGCTATCCGGACTTCGCGTTAGGACCCGCCATGGACAGGCAGCCAATTCTCCAGGTGGAGAACCTTCAAAAGCATTTCCCCGTCAAGGGCGGGCTCTTCTCCCCCGGCGGTGGCCGCGAAGCCAAAACCGTCAAGGCCGTCGACGGCGTCTCGTTCAGTCTCGAACGAGGCCAGACGCTCGGACTTGTGGGTGAGTCCGGGTGCGGAAAGTCCACGACGGGCCGCATGGTCGCCCGCCTGCTGGACCCCACGGGCGGACGGATCGTCGTCGACGGCGTCGACATCAGCCAGTTGCGCGGGCAGGATCTGTACAACTTCCGACGCAAGGTCCAGATGATCTTCCAGGACCCGTTGGCGTCGCTCAACCCGAGGCAGACGGTCGGTACCGCGATCGCCGCGCCGATGGTGGCGCAGAAGATCAATCCGCCCGCTGGGCTGAAGAACCGCGTCAAAGAACTCATGGAACAGGTGGGCCTCAAGCCCGAACACTACAACCGCTTTCCGCATGAATTCTCTGGCGGCCAGCGCCAGCGCGTGGGTATCGCCCGGGCCATTTCGTTGAACCCCTCGGTGATCGTGTGCGACGAACCGGTGTCCGCCCTGGACGTCTCCGTCCAGGCGCAGGTGGTCAACCTGCTCCAGGAGATCCAGCGCGACACCGGTGTCGCGTACATCTTCATTGCCCACGACCTCTCCATCGTCCGGCACATCTCCCACCAGGTGGCCGTCATGTACCTCGGCAAGATTGTTGAACAGGGTTCCCGCGAGGAACTGTTCCGCCTTCCCCGGCACCCGTACACGCAGGCGCTCCTGTCTGCGGTGCCGTTGCCCGATCCGCGCGCAGCCCGGCAACAGGTGAAGATCCGGCTCCGCGGAGATCTCCCGTCACCGGCCAACCCGCCCAGCGGTTGCGTGTTCCGCACGCGCTGTCCGCTGTTCGGCACGCTGCCCGAAAGGCAGCAGCAGCTCTGTATCAGCGACGTTCCCTCGCCGGCCGGCCCCGCCGCCCCGGCCTGCCACCACGCGGGGCTGGCAGCTGCCGTCCCCGCCGGTGTGCAATAGACCCAACACAAAGGAGCATTACATTGACTATCCTGATCCGCGCCGTCCGTCCCTGGGGACAGGCGCTGAGCGACGTCCTGCTCAAGGACGGCAAGATCGCCGGCATCGAACCGCATGACCCGGTGCGAACGCCGTCGGACGCGTCCGGCACCCTGGGCGAGGCAGTGACGGTCGTGGAGGGCCGCGGCCGGCTGCTGCTCCCGTCCTTCTCGGATGTCCACGTCCACCTGGACTCGACCCGCATCGGCCTGCCGTTCCGCGAGCACACCGGCGGTCCCGGCGTCTGGACCATGATGATGAACGACCGGGAGAACTGGCGCAACGCCGAGGTCCCGCTGCAGGAGCGGGTCAACAACACGCTGTGCCGGATGATCGCGCGCGGCACCACCCGGGTCCGCTCGTACGCCCAGATTGACGTGGACTGCCGGCTGGAGCGGTTCGAGGCCGTTGTGGCGGCCAAGGAACAGTTCGAGGACCAAGCCGACGTCGACATCATCGCGTTCCCGCAGGCCGGCCTCCTGCTCGAGGACGGCACCGTGCCGCTCATGGAGGAGGCCCTCAGGGCCGGGGCCAACGTGATGGGCGGCATCGATCCGTGCAGCCTGGACCGCGATCCCGCACGCCATCTGGACATCGTGTTTGGCTTGGCCGAGAAGTATCAGGTTCCCATCGACATCCACCTCCACGAGCCCGGTGAGCTCGGTGTGTTCAGCACGGACCTCGTCCTGGAGCGCACGCGCGCCCTGGGGATGCAGGGCAAGGTCACCATGTCGCACGCCTATCAGCTGGGCAGCGTCTCCGAGGCGACCACGCGCCGGCTCATCGAGGAGTTCGCGGAGCTGGACGTTTCCATGGCCTCCGTGGCTCCGGCGGTATCCGGCCAGCTCCCGCTCCCGCTGCTGGCCGAGGCCGGAGTCCGTGTCGGTCTTGGCGAAGACGGTCAGCGCGACTACTGGTCCCCCTACGGCAATACCGACATGCTAGACCGCACCTGGCAGCTCGCCTTTACCCACGGATTCCGCCGGGACGAGCTGATCGAACACTGCCTGGCGATCGCCACAGTGGGCGGCGCCAGCGTTCTGGATCCGGCCCACACCCGACTGAAAGGCACCGCGCACCGGCCGGGCCTTGAGGCCGGCGATCCGGCCGAGCTGCTGCTGGTCGACGGCGAGACGGTAGCCTCCGCGGTCATGGACCGGGGCACCGACCGCACCGTGATCCACCGCGGACGCGTCGTGGCGGACCAGCTGCAACTGGTTCCTTAGCCCCGCAACAAGAAGTGGCAGGTCCCACGCTCGAGGGACCTGCCACTTTTTCGTTGCCCGCCTTGCACCTGCTCAGCTTCCGACTCCGGCCGGCCGGGCCTCTCCGGCGGGCACAGTTCCTTCCTCGACGGACACGATGCGTCCATGCACCGCGAAGTACCCCGCCAGCGCCAGCAGCATGGCCACCCCTGCCAAGGCCCAGAACGCAGCGTCCCAGCCCCCGGTCACATCATGAAGCAGGGCAGCTCCCAGAGGTCCCAGGGAGGCGAGGGCGAAACCCAGGCCCTGGCTCATCGCCGAAAGTTTCCCGGCGGTTTGAGGCCCCGCCGATCGGAGCACCACGAGCGCAATGGCAAGCCCGAATCCTGCGCTCTGGACAACTCCCAAAACACCCACCAGGAGGAACTGCAGCTCAGCCGGGCCCGCCAGCACCCCGAGCAACGCAGCCGCCACGAGCACCCCCAAACCTGGTGCCATGATCTTGAGAACCGCTGGCCGGCTGGCCAGCACGGGTGCCAATAGGCTGGCGGGAAGGCCGGCCACGCTGAACCAGGCAAGGAGCGCCGCAGCGTTGCCGGCGGTGATGCCCTTCGACGCCAGGAGGACCGTCAGCCATGAAGTTACCGCGAAATACAGCATCGCCTGGAGACCAAAGAATGCTGTCACCGCCCAGGCAGTTGCCTGTTGTCGCAGTGCGCGTGCGGCGCGGGGCCGTGCCTGCGGGTCAGCAGTCGAGCTGCCGGGGTCGACGGCACGTGCGGGGAGAACGGATGCCCCCGGAGCCACGGGTCCGGTCCGCCCGCCGCCGTGCCGGAGGATCAGTACTGCCCCCAGAACAGCAGGAGCAGCCCACAGGGCCAGTGCACCCTGCAGGCTTCCGCCCACAACGTGCTGCAGCGGCTGGATCAGCCCCGCTCCCAGTGCCGCTCCGAGGCCGAAGCCCATGCTGCACAGCCCCGTCCACCAGCCGGTGCCCTGATTGGCCTTGACGATCTGGGGCAACAGCACGCTCGCCGTCATGATGGCCATCCCTGCAAGGAACGTCCCGGGGAGCATAAGGGCCGGCAGCAGCACGCGGGCGGTCAGCGCCACGGCGAGCATCAGCATCGCAAGAGCTACGGCTCTCCCCGCCCCTAGGCGCCGGGCGAGCCACGGCCCGCATGGGGCGGAAATCCCGAAGGCAAGCACCGGAAGCGCTGCAAGGAGGGGAATCGTCTGGGCGCTTATCCCGAGCCCCTGTTCCAGCTGGCCCATGGATCCGGCAACAGTCGTAATCGCCGGCCGAAGGTTGATGGAAACAAGGCTCAAGGCAATGAGGGTCCATGCGATCTTTGAAGCCGGAAGAGTCCGGGGCCGCTCCCAGGGCGCTTGGGGGATTTGTTCCACAGTCGTCTCCTGACAATAATTTGGTATACCAAGAATACCGTGAGATTCGGGGCGGCGCGGCAGAACGGGTGACTTGATGACATTACTTGCGCCTAAAAGGTCCTTTGGAATACCAGCGAGCCCCCGTGGGAGGCGCGCCAAGGGCGACGGCGGTTTCCGCCGTCGCCCCTTCCACGCCTCACTGTTTCGTCTTTTTCGGCGGTTCCGCGCCGGATTCGTTACCGCCCGAGGGCCATCTGCCCCAAGGCGGCTGCCGCAATGAAGGATGCACTGTAGGTCACGAGGGCGACCACGATGATCTTCCAGCTCAGGGACTTCAGCGCCTTGATGTCCCGCCCGACGGTGAGCCCGATCAAGGTCAGCGCCGGCAGCCCGATGAGTATGACGTCCAGGTGTTGGGTCAGTCCGGCAAGGAGCCCCGCAGTGGGCAGGAACGGCGCCGAAAGCACCGTTGTGATGGTCAGCACCCACACACTCGATGGCACCGAAGGAAGCAACCGGGCCAGACGGAATGACAGGCCCGTCAGCAGCAGCAGGACAATCACACCCGCTGCATCATTCCAGGAGAAGTTCCTTGTCCCGACGACGTTCATGACAAGGGCCGAGGCTCCGGCAATGGCAAAGGCGAGAATTGTGATTCGCGGCGTCACCTTGAGCGTGGGATCCACATCCACTGCCACCGGAGCGGCAAGTTGCGTTTCGGTGGGCAGCGCCGGCTTGCTGCGCGCCCCGCGGGTGGACCTGCCGTCGTCGTCCTTTCCGAAAAGGCGGCTCCAGAAGGCGTAGAGCCTCCGGCACAGAGGCAGCGACAGGAAGACTCCCGCATAGAAGCCGACGATGTTCGTGACGAGGTTGGACAACGCGGCCAGCGCCATGATTTCGCCGGCCTGATCCGGGTAGAGCAGGGACAGCGCCCCGACGCCCCCGAGCATCATCGACGCCGAGCCGAGTCCAAGTCCCAGGGCCAGTGCGCGGGGATCGAAGATGTTCAGTCCGCCGAGGAATCCGGCGAGCAGGGAGATGAATACAGCACCAAAGAGGCTGCCGAGCAACCATACGGAGAAGACGCCCCTGTACTCTCCGGAACGGACTCCAAAGCGCTGTATGGCGAAGGCGAGGAAGGATTCGCGGTCGATTGACCAGGTGGCTCCGACCGCCACCCGGCCCAGCCCCATGGCTACGGCAATCGGCAGCGCCAGTATGACGGTGCCGAAGATGTGCCCTACTTCCTGAAGAAGGATGGCGGGACCGATCTCAGTCACTTTCGCCAGAGACGGACCGATCTGGGTGCCGAGCCGGGCGAGGAAGAGGATGATGCCAATCTCCAAGAGCAGAGTTGCAACGGCTCGGCTTGCCCCGGAGACGCGCCGGACGCGCTGGGTTCCGAGGATTCCACCGAGGACCACGGCCCAGATGATCGGGAAGAGGACCACCGGGGCCGGCCCAAGCTGGAACTTGTACGTGCCAATCAGAACGGCCGCCACTGAGACAAGCATCGACACGGCTACCACCGTCCACCAGTGTCGGCGCGTGATCTGTTGATCCGGGACCGCAGCGGCAGATTGATTGATTAACTGGGCTTCTGAGGCCATGGGAGTAACTGTCCTTTGGGGAAAGACCTGCCACCCGTACTAGGCGGTTGCTCGGTCGAGGGTACGTGTCGTGTCTAGCTCACAAACCGGTTTGTATACCAAAATAGAATAGGTCAGTGCGGGCGAGATGTAAATCACTTTCTAAGCTCAGCTTTTTGGCGGCTTGCGGGAGGTTGGCTTCCAGCAATCCCATCCGCGTTCTGGCATCGGTATACCAAAATCGCTATGGTTTGATCTGTGCGGTCCGACTGAGTGTCCGCCCCATCATCGAATCGGAGGTTGGTTTGCGCACCAAATTCAGCGCGGAATTCGTGCTCGGACATGAAGCCGGTCAACACCTTCTCATCCGCGACGGCGACGTTGTCTATGAGGACAGTCAGATCGTCTTCGTCGGGCAGAACTACGACGGTCCCGCGGACGAGTCACTGGATCTTGGCCGCTCCCTCATCACACCGGGCCTGATCGATCTTGACGCCCTCACCGACATCGATCACCTGCTGATCGATTCGTGGGCATCCGCGGACCGGGCCAGTGGACTGCAATGGTCCGAGGACTACTTCCGCAACCGCCGCGCGGACGTCTTCACGGCGCAGGAACGCCAGACCATCCGCAAATACGCTTTGCTGCAGCTGGCCCTGCACGGCATCACGACGTACATGCCCATAGCATCGGAAATCCATTCCGCCTGGGCAGAAAGCTTTGAAGAGCTTGCCGGCATGGCTGAAACCTCCCGCCAGATTGGGCTGCGGGGATACCTGGGCCCGGCCTACCGTTCCGGGGTCAATATCGTCAGCGCCGATGGGCAACGCGATGTCGCATTCGACGAGGAGCAGGGGCGTTCCGGACTTGCCGACGCCGCTCGTTTCCTTGACTACGCACAGGAGTTGGCGGACCCCCTGGTCAACGGAGTTCTGTTGCCGTGCAGGATTGAGACGCTGACCGCGGAGCTTCTGCGTGCAACGGCTGAAATCGCCCGCGAACGGCATGCCCTTGTACGTTTGCACTGCCTTCAGGGGACCCTGGAGCGGGAGTTGCTGCAGCGCCGGCACGGACTAACTCCCCTCCAGCTCCTGAAGCAGACAGGGCTCATGGAGGAGCACCTCCTCATCCCGCACGGGATCTTCGTGGACCGCAACCCGCTCGTGGATGGCACCGACCTGGGCGATCTTCAGACCTTGGCGGAGGCCAACATCTCCATCATCCATTGTCCGCTCACGTCCTTCAGATACGGCATGGCCCTCGACTCGTTCGCTGCTTTCCGGGAGGCCGGCGTTAACCTGTGCCTTGGAACGGACTCCTTCCCGCCGGACCTCATCCGGGGCATGGATACGGGCGTGCACCTCGCCAAGCTTCCTGACCACAGGCCGGACGCAGCTCCCGCGGAACACTACTTTGAAGCGGCGACCCTTGGCGGCGCCCGCGCCCTGGACCGCCCGGACCTGGGGAGGCTGGAAGTGGGAGCCCAGGCCGACCTCGTTGCGTTCTCCCTTGACGACATCAGGGACGGAGTCCTGGACGACCCGGTTCGAACCCTCCTACTCAACGGAACAGCCCGGCAGGCCACTCATTCCGTCGTAGCAGGGCGCCTTGTCATGCGCGACGGCGTCATCCCGGGCATCGATATCCCGGGCCTGAAAGCCGAGGCCCAACGGCTTTTCGAAAAGATGAAGGAAGCGTACTCGGAGCGCGATTGTGAACACCGAACGCCCAAGCAACTGTTTCCTCCTACTTTTCATGAAGCGAGGCAGATCCAGCTGGTCAACGAAAGATAGATGACCCGCGTGAACTCAACGCCGGTATCCGTTCATCTGTCCGCCGTCCGTGGCGGGCGTTTTTGGCGGGGCGGACCGGTGGATCACCGGCGGTATTCGGCCCAGATTCCTTCGACGGCCGCGTCACGGGCATGCAATGAGGCCCCGGCCAGGGGCCCTTCTGTGCCGAGATCGCTGACGGTCAGCAGTGTTGAGGGTTCCAGCAGGTGCGGTACCAGGATGACGCGCAAGCGGTCCACAAATGCCGGGCAGTCCACCAGCGGCCCGCTCAGCACGACGGCCGCGGGGTCGCTCAGGGTGGCCGTGTTTCCGATGGCTTCGCCCAGCAGTTCGAGGAAGTCGTCGGCCGCCGGGGAGTCAGGCTGTTCCGTAAAGAGGCCGCGGTAACGGTCCATGTCCAGGGAAAGCCCGCCGGCCGTGGTGATCCCGAGATCGAGCAGACGCTCCATCAGCGTCCGTCCATTCTGCCGCAGATAGGCGATCTCTCCCGCGATGCCGTGTGAGCCGCGGCGCACCTCGCCGCCCATGACGAGGGACGCACCGATACCGGCACCGACATAGACCATCAGGAAGTCGTCGACGCCGCGCATCGCTCCGGACTCGCGCTCCGCCAGGGCCGCCCAGTTGACGTCGTTGTCAACCCGGACCGGCCCCCGGCAGTCTCCGAGAAACCGTTCGCTCAGGTTCCACTGCCCTTCGGGGAAGGGCGCGTTCGGCAGGCTCAGCACGGCCTGTCCGGCGGCCTCGACGGGGTTGGCCTGGGAGATGCCGGCGGCCAGGCACGGTGTGGAGACATCGCGCCGGTACTCGGCGAACAGGCCTGCGAGGGCGGACTCGAGCTGATCCCGGGTCTGCGGCGTTCCCGACGAGACCTGGTAATCACCCACGACGCTGCCGCGCAGATCAGTGGCGCGGAGCTGGGCGCGGCCGGTGGTCACCGCGACAGCGAGAGTATGTCCGTAGCCGGGGGCGATGTCGTAGATCGCCGCGGTGCGGCCGCGCGGCCCGGCCGACTGGCCCGTCTCACTTATCAGGCCGGCTTCCGTCAGCCGGGTGGCCGCCTCGGAGGCGGTGGGCTTGGACAATCCGGCTGCCGCTGCGATGGCCGCCCGGGAGCTGGGCCCGCTGCGGCGGAGATGTTCGAAGAATCGCCGGTCAGTGACCGTGGCCAATGCCTGCGGCGTCGATGCAGCCGGGGCCAGGGAGTGCGGGGAACGGGTCAAGGCAGGGGTCCTCCGATAGGGGTCTTCCCCATCGTAACGGAGTGCCCTACACTGGAAAAAGGAATTAGTTAGGATTCTTTACTATAGGAGGAATTGCCGTGGAACCGACGCCCGCTACCCCTCAGATCCCGGCCGATCTTCCCCGGCACCGGTGACCGCCGCCACGAGCTAGGCCTTCGCGAAGTCCGGGGTCACGAGCTCCCAGGGACGTGTCACGGACAGTGCCCTCGGACGGCAGGCTTCCCCCTCGCATCGAAGTGCCCGATGCAAGACACCGCGGTTTAGGAATGACGACAGAAAGAACGATGAAAATGAATCAACAGGACACAGTCCGCCAAGCCCCTCAGGTCCCCGCCGATGTCCCGGGCCAGATCCGCGCCCTCAAACGCGAACTGCGCCACCGGATCGGCGATGTCGAAGGAGTCTTCCGCCGGCTCGAGGACCGCATCCGGGTACAGGTCGAGGAAATCGAGGCCATCCGGGCCCGCGGCGAGGAGGTCTGGCCGGTTATCAACTTTGGGGACATCGAAGCCGGCCAGGTCAGCGAGGCGCAGCTGGCCGCGCTGAAGCGGCGCGGCTGCGCCGTCGTACGCGGTCACTTCCCCCACGAGACCGCGCTGGGATGGGACCGGCAGCTCGTGGACTACGTGGAGAGCAATGACTTCGATGCCAAGTACCGCGGTCCGGGGGACGACTTCTTCGGCACCCTGTCCGCCTCCCGCCCGGAGATCTATCCGATCTATTGGTCCCGCCCCCAGATGGAGGCGCGGCAGGACCCGCGGATGGCCGCCGTGCAGTCATTCCTGAACCGCCGCTGGACCTTCGAATCCGAGGGGAGGACCTGGTTCGACCCGGACCAGGACTCGATGTACCCGGACCGGATCCGCCGCCGCCCGCCGGGCGCCGACTCAAGCGGCCTGGGCCCGCACACCGACTCCGGCGCCCTGGAACGGTGGCTCCTGCCGGCCTACCAGCAGGTGTTCCGGCACGTGTTCGACGGCGAACCGGAGAAGTACGACCCCTGGGATGCCGCCTACCGCACCGAAGTCGACGAGTACGAGGGCGGATCCACGATGTGCTCGGCCTTCCGCACCTTCCAAGGCTGGACGGCCCTGTCCGACATGAACAACGACCAGGGCGTGCTGCAGACGGTCCCTATCCCCGAAGCGATGGCCTACATCCTGCTTCGTCCGCTGCTGGATGATGTGCCGGAGGACGAGTTGTGCGGCGTCAGCCCACGGCGCGTCCTGCCGATCAGCGAACAGTGGCATCCTCTGCTGATGCGTGCGCTCTCGTCCATCCCCGATGTGCAGGCCGGC
This sequence comes from Arthrobacter sp. 10T413_2, assembly GCF_056394205.1. Taxonomy (NCBI): domain Bacteria; kingdom Bacillati; phylum Actinomycetota; class Actinomycetes; order Micrococcales; family Micrococcaceae; genus Arthrobacter; species Arthrobacter sp. 10T413_2. The sequence continues at coordinate 55,017 of NZ_JBFTHK010000010.1, forward strand.
GACTCGGTGTGGTGGCACTGCGACGTGATCCACGCCGTCGCCCCCGTGCAGGACCAACAAGGATGGGGCAACGTCATGTACATCCCGGCAGCCCCCCAGTGCGAGAAGAACACCCGGTACGCCGCCGTCGTGGCAGAGGACTTCAAAGCCGGACGCTCACCGCGGGACTTTCCCGAGGAGCACTACGAAACCGACTGGGATGACCGGTTCCCCGAGAACGACCTCAACCCCATCGGCAGGCGGGGGCTCGGGCTGGCCGTTTAGCCACGCCGCCCGGCCGGCGCCGACGGGACCACCAGCCCGCCCCACCCATGGAAGGACAGCGGTGCCTGAGATTCAGGACAACAGAACCGGATACCCCGCAGCGGTGCTCTGGGACATGGACGGCACGCTCGTGGACACGGAGCCGTTCTGGATCCAGGCCCGCGCCGATCTCGCCGCCGAATACCACGTGCCCTGGAACGACGCCGATGCCGCCTTCTTCATCGGCAAACCCCTGCCGGTGTCCGCGGCCGCGATGCGCAATCGCGGAGTCCCCCTGGCCGAACCGGAGCTCATCGACCGGCTCGTCCAACACGTCCTGGACACCATCCGCGACCGGATCCCCTGGCGGCCCGGAGCGCAGGAGCTCCTCACGCGCCTCGCTCAGGCCCGGATCCCCTGCGCACTGGTCACCCAGGCGTTCCGGCCGGTCGCCGGATATATCGCCCAAAGCGCCGGTCCCGATGCCTTCCTCAAGGTCGTGGCCGGTGATGACGTCACCCACGGCAAACCTCACCCCGAGCCATACCTCACGGCCGCGGCATCCTTGGGAATCCGCCCCCGAGATTGCCTCGCCATCGAGGACACGGACACCGGGGCGGCCAGCGCCGTGGCCGCCGGCATGACAGTCCTCGTTATCCCACATCTTGGGCCTGTCCCCGACGGGCCGTCCCGGTCAACCCGGGCGACCCTCACCGGCATCACCCTCGATGATCTTCGCCTCCTCCGGCCAGCGCTGCACCGTTAGCAGCGCCTGACGCTGCGGCCACAGCGTCACCGATTCCAGCGCCGACAACGCCCGGGCCATGGCCTGCGCCTCTGCCGTGAACAGGTGTCCGTGGACGCGCTGGCTGCACAGACGCAAGGCCTGGCCGCGGTCCAGTCCGAACCAGTCCATCACCGTGTCGATGCCGTGCGGGCTGAGCCGCCAGGTCTTGTCCGCGTCCTTGACGATCGCGTCCTCGATCGAGAGCGCCTCGCGCCGGGAGTCGTGGCCGTCGATGATCCCCAGGATGGCCGGCACTTTCCCGGCGTCGTACCCGGCCTCGGCGAGGATCCCGGCGGCGAGCCGGGCACCCTCCTTTTCGTGCAGCAGCACCAGGTCCGGTCTCCCGCCTCCCGGCGCGATCGCCTGGAGGACTTCCGCCGGAGGCACCTGCGACCAGCCGATATCGTGCAGCATGATCGCGGGAAGGACGACGGTGGCATCCGCTTCCGGGTGCGCATCCACCAGCGCGCGGGCCAGCCCCACGGCGTAGAGCGTGTGGGCGTCGTTGTCGCGGACTTTCAGGAACGGCGCCGCAAGCTCCCAAAGGGCCGCCAGCTCCGGATCCAGGGCGATAACGCCGTCCGGCTGCGCCTCGATCCGCGCCGAGACGTCAAGGCCGGACATGTTGGCGGCAGGCTGCAGTTTGGTCATCCAGCCAGCGTGCCCGTCCGCGGCACCCACGGCAAGGGGCCGTTTCCGCCCAGCGGAAACGGCTCAGTGGCGGGTTCTACCGCCCGACGGACCCGAAGCAAGCCCGTGCCCCTCCCCGAACAACCCCGGCGACACTATAATTGGAGTCACACCCTGCAGCGGGAAAAGAGCGATGATGCGCGGTATAGGCAGGCGCCAATCTGGCGGGCGCGGAATAGGTCTGATCGGGATCGTGTATCTTGCCATCGGCGTAGTGGTCGCCGCCACGCATGGATATCTTGTGGCATGGAACGTTCCCGGCAATATTCTGGAAGGCTTGGCGGCAATTGTCCTGTGGCCGCTCGTGGCCCTCTTCGGGGCTCTTCGTGGTTTGTGGGGAATTGATCTCGTGTCGTAGATGACAGAAGGGCCCGTGGCCCTGCTGGGATGAGTGTGTCTAAGCATTCAAACCAGGAACAGGACCACGAGCCTTGA